>JAYVWH010000224.1:0-6435 GCA_043786265.1 Kofleriaceae bacterium
GAGGCAGCCGTCGCGGTCGCCGACGAGGCCCAAGGCCAGGGGCTCGGCCGCATCCTGTTCGAGCGCCTCGTCGCGGCTGCGGAGGAGCGCGGCGTCGAGCGCTTTCGCTGTGAGGTGCTCGGCTCGAACACGTCGATGAGCACGCTGCTCGAGAAGATCGCGCCGGCGCGTAGCATCGAGGTCAGTGCGGGTGTGATGTCGATCGACTTCGACCTGCCACATCCTGTGACCCATGCTGATGCTCGCGAGTCGCCCCTGTATCGTTTCTTTCGCGGGGTCGCTAAGATCGGGCCATGGGGATTCATCGCTTCGCGCTGGTCGTGATGGCACTCGCCGGCTGTGGGGATGACAGCGGAACCACCCGCGTCGACGCAGCAGACGATACCAACGGCAGCGGGGACGGCTCGATGCAGCAGCAGAACTGCGCCTACACCGAGATGGACGACACCCAGAACACGATGCTCGCGGACGCCGAAGCAACCAGCCTGACGGTCGGCGCGACGCCTAGTTGCGAGCTTTTCGGGGAGCGGTGGCGCGCGGGATGCACCGATCCGGATCATGCAGATTCCCGTCGAAGTAACGTTCAAGGGTATCGAACGAAGTGGTGCCGTCGAAGCTCGCATCGGCGATCTGGCGGCGAAGCTCGAGCGCGTCTGCGACCGCGTGATCCGTTGCGATGTCATGGTCGAGACGCCTCATCGACATCAAACGAAGGGACGGCAATTTCACGTGCGAGTGCATCTGACGGTGCCGGGTGGAGAGATCATTGCGAGCCACGATCCCGGACCGAACGAGGCACACGAGGATGTCTACGTCGCGCTGCGTGATGCGTTCGCTGCCGCAAAGCGTCAGCTCGAGGATCATGTGCGCAAGTCGCTCAAGCGGGGCGAGGGCGCACCCAAGGAGCGCGCCGGCGCGGAGCACGCGCGCGTCACATTCCTCGATGTCCAGAAGGAGTGGGGCTGGCTCGAGCCCGAGGACGGCCACCGGGTCTACTTCCACCGCAACAGCGTGCTCGGTGGGGTCGGCCAGCTGAACGTCGGTGATGAAGTCCGCTTCACCGAAGAAGAAGGCGACAAGGGGCCGCAGGCGAGCAGTGTCGAGACTATTGGCGCTCACGGTCATCATGCGATGCAGACCGCGATCTAAGACGCTGGGACGTTGGCGAGGTGCATCACTCCCGGTTATGACAGCCGCGGAGGTTTCACGTCATGGCACTCAAGCGCAGCAGCACCGCCGTCTGGCACGGCACCGGTCCCAAAGGTAGTGGCAAGATCACGACGCTGTCGGGCGCGTTAACGGATCAGCCGTACAGCGTCAACTCGCGCTTCCAGTCGGAAGATGGCAAGGCCGGAACGAATCCCGATGAGCTGATCGCGGCAGCGCATGCAAGCTGCTTCACGATGGCCCTCAGCTTCCAGCTGACCAACGCCGGTCACGAGCCGACCGAGCTCAAGACCGACGCGGTCGTCAGCTTGGAGAAGCAGGACATCGGCTGGACGATCACGAACATCAACCTCGACGTCGAAGGCAAGGTTCCGGGCGTCACCGCCGAGAAGTTCGCCGAGCTCGCCGAGGCCGCGAAGAAGGGCTGCCCGATCTCTCGCGCGCTCGCGGCGACGAACATTACGATGTCCGCGAAGCTGCTCGCCTGACCTAGTCCATGTCGACGTCGACGGACTTCGCCTTGGCCTTCGGCACCGGCGGCGGGCCCTTGCGGACCACCTTCTCGAACGTCTCCTTGAGCTCTTCGGTCTCGACCTCGACGGTCAGACCCTCGAGCGCGGCGGCCGGCAGATCGAGCGCAGCCGCAAGGTCACGCAGGTAGTCGTCCTCGGCAAAGTCGATCTCGTCGTCGGCCTCGTTGACCGCGGCAACGAGGAACAGCAACTTCTTGCGATCGTCCTCGGGGTCACCCTTGAACGCCGCCGCCGACGCCTTCAGATCGAACTTGGCGGGATCGAACGACTTGATCTTCTCGTCGACCTCGGCCGGCAAGTCGCCAGCAAGACCCTGGAGCAGCGTGCGAACTTCGTCGCGCTCCTGATCCTTCAGTTCCTTGTCCGCGTACGCGGCGCCCAGCAACAACTCACACAGCGGCAGAATGCGATCCGTCGTCATCGACATGCACTGCCATCCTACACTCGTCTGGTGCTGCGTGATCGCGAACGGGACCGCAGATCGATCAAACTGCGCATCGCCTTCGGCGCTGCTGCGCGGACCGCCTCGCCGGTCCTTGCGGTCAAACTCCGCATCGCCTTCGGCGCTGCTGCGCGGACCGCCTCGCCGGTCCTTGCGGTCAAACTCCGCATCGCCTTCGGCGCTGCTGCGCGGACCCGAGTGAGCGCGAGGTCGTATGCGCCGCCTGTGGTCACCGGATCACCGATGAGGACCATCGGATCGAGATGAGCGGCGCGCACGCGCACACGTTCGTGAACCCGGCGGGTTTTGGCTACGTGATCGGGTGCTGGAACGCCGCAGCCGGCTGCGTGCACCTCGGGAGTACGGAGACCGCGTTCTCGTGGTTCCCGGGCTGGACCTGGCAGCTCGCCGCGTGTGCCTCATGCCGCACGCACCTGGGCTGGGTTTACCGCGGGGCGATGCTGTCGATCGACTGGACCCCGATCAAAGCGGACAAGGTCCCCTTCGGAGATATCAGCTCGAATCGGTTCCGCTTCCTGGTGAGCGCGACCACGCTCATGAAGGCTGCGCCGAAGCTGCATGTGTCCTTTCGCGTCGGCCTTGGTGCCGACATCAGTCACGTCAGCGTGCAGACCGACCTGTTCGGCGTGCGCTTCCTCAGCAAGTAGCTCACGGCCGCAGCAGCGCAGCGTGGCGACCGGTCGGGTGACCGCGCAATTCCTCGAGCGCCTCGCTCGGCAACGGGAACCAGCGCAGCTCCTCGAAGTCGGACGTGCGCGGCAGCTCCTCGATCGTCAGCGTGCTGAACTCTTCCTTTGACGCGGCGATGATCTTCTTCGCCTCCTCGAGATACACCGGCAGCGCCGATTCGGGCTCGGTCGCATGACGCGAGCGATAACTCATTTTGCCGGTCTTGTACGAGATGTCGTCGAGCCGGGTGACCGAGAGCGTGCTGTGCGCGCGATGCCGCCACTCACCGGTGTCGGGGTTGAACCGGTTGTGGGGCAACAGGCGCCAGCCATCGTTCGCGATCATCTGAATCGCATCGACGATGAACTGGTACTGCGTCTCCGACAGGAAGTAGTTGAAGTTGACGCGCACCCAGCCGGGCTTGATGCCCTCGCAACCGCGCACGATCTCGCGCTCGAACTCCTTGCTGGTCTCGACATCGATACCGAGCAAGCGGTGACCGTACGGGCCCGCGCAGCCGCAGCCGCCGCGCGACTGGATCCCGAACAGATCGTTGAGCAGCGCGACCGTGAAGTTATGGTGCAAGTACGCGGTCCGGTGCCGCACGATGAACGACACGATCGACAGCCGCCACGCCGCCTTGTTGCCGAGGATGACGAGGTTGGGATTGGCCGACCACGAGCTGATCGCGCGCTCGATGAAATCGACTTCGCGTTCACGGATCGCGTCGGCGCCGACGGCTTCTTTCAGCTGGAACACGAGACCCGCGCGGATCGATTCGATGATCGCGGGCGTGCCGCCTTCCTCGCGAATCACCGGATCGTCCACGTAACGGTGCTCGGCCTCGTTGACGTAGGCGACCGTGCCGCCGCCCGGTGACGCAGGCACGGTGTTGACGACGAGCTTGCGCTTGACCACGAGAACGCCGGGCGTCTGCGGGCCACCGATAAACTTGTGCGGCGAGATGAACACCGCGTCTTTGTAGCCGCCGCCCTCATCCTCGCGCATCGCGATCTGGACGTACGGGCCGGCAGCGGCGTAGTCCCATAGCGACAGCGCGCCGTGCGCGTGGAGTAACGTCGAGATCGCCTTCGTGTCACTCGCGATCCCGGTGACGTTCGATGCCGCCGAGAAGCTGCCGATCTTGAGCGTGCGCGCCGCATGGCGCACGAGCTCGGCCTCGAGATGCGCGAGGTCGACGTGACCATCGGCATCCTCGTGGATCACCACGACGTCCCCAATCGATTCGCGCCACGGCAGCTCGTTGGAGTGGTGCTCGAACGGTCCGATGAAGATCACCGGGCGCTCTGCCTCCGGGATGTACGACGTGAGCTGATATCGCGCGTCGAGATCGTTCGGAATGCGCAGGTTCAGGATGTCGATCAGCTTGTTGATAGCACCGGTCGCCCCCGACCCGGTGAAGATCACGCAGTCGTCAGTGTCGCTGCCACCCACGGCATGCAGAACGATGTCGCGCGCATCGTTGCGGAACTGCGTGGTCTGCCGGCCGGTCCCACTGGTCTCGGTGTGGGTGTTTGCGTAGAGCGGCATCACCTGCTCGCGGATGAACTCCTCGATGAACGAGACCGAGCGCCCCGAGGCGGTGTAGTCCGCGTAGGTTACGCGCCGCTGACCGTACGGTCCGTCGAGCGCATGATCGTCGCCGATGATCGAGCCGCGAATCGTTTCGATCAGGCGAGCGCTGTCGGGGTGCACCATGACGACATAACACACCGCTTCCAGATCGGTGCCAGTAACTAGTTCGGTGCGCGGCTTCGCCGCGTCATTTTTCCCTACCTCGGCCCCAACCCGTAGAGCCCGGATCATTTTGAGATGGGCTCTAGCAGCTCAGCACGATCTTGCCGAAGCCGGCGTTACTCGCCATGCGTTTGTGCGCGCGCGCCGCATCTGCGAGTGGCATCACCGCGTCGACGATCGGCTTGAGCACACCGCGTGCGAACAATGGCACCACGCGCGCCTCGAACGCGCGCATTGCACTGATCTTCTCCTCGAGAGGACGCGCACGCAGCACGGTGCCGAACACACGGACGCGCTTGCGCAGCACGAGTCCGAGATCGACCTCGGTGCGCACACCGGCCATGAGCCCCACGAGCACGAGCCGCCCCAGCATGCTGATGCAGCGCAGATCCTCGGCGAAGTAACCACCACCGACGAGCTCGAGCACGACGTTCGCACCATCGGGCGCGACCGCGCGAACCGCATCGGCGAACCGCGGATCGTTCCCGCTCGCTGACGGCACGATGCCTTCATCGAGACCGAGCTCGCGAGCGCGGTCGAGCTTGTCTTGCGTTCGCGCGGTGCCGATGACGCGGGCACCGAGCACGCGTGCGAGCTGTGTTGCGGCGGTGCCGACACCGCTGCCGACCGCGTGCACGAGCAGCGTCTCGCCGCTCGTGAGGCCCGCTTGCGTGACGATTGCATCGTGCGCGGTGATGAATGCTTCGGGCACGGCGGCAGCGTCCTCGAAGCTCATACCGTCGGGAATCTTCGCGAGCGCGCGCTCGTGACTGACGACGGCCTCCGCGTAGCCACCACCGCCGACGAGCCCGAACACGCGATCGCCGATCTTCAGCCGATCGACGCCTGGTCCCACGGCGGCCACCTCGCCGGCGATCTCGAGACCCGGAATATCGGGTGGTGAATCGGCAGGCGCGGGATATCCGCCCATGCGCTGCAGCAGATCCGCGCGATTGACCGCGGTTGCGCGCACGCGCACGCGCACTTCTCCGCGAGATGGTTCGGGATCGGGGCGCTCGACGAGTTGCATCACATCGGGGCCGCCAGGCTTCGTGATCGAGATGGCACGCATCGGGGGAGGTGTACCATTCGAATGAAGCGCTCGACTTCTCGACGCGGGGTCGTTAGTTCGTCGTGCCAGCGCCGAGCTGCAGCTCGAGCTTTGTCATCTCGAGAAGACCGGCCCAGCTCCACAGCTCGCCCGCTGCGGCGAGATCGATCGTTGCTCCGACGTACTCGCCGTCGCCCGACAGCGTGAAGTCGACGTCGACGGGCGGCAGGTGCTGCTCGCCGAGGGGAGTCTTGCCGCCGTTGACGCTGATCGACCACTGGAGAACGAGCTTGAGGCTGAGGCGCGCGGTCGCATCGTTGTTTTCGTTGGACCACGCCGCAGCGCCGCTCGTCGCGTCGACCAGCTTTACCTTCACGTCCGACAGCTGCGCGGGCTGCTTGAACACTTCATCGGGGATCGCGATCGGCGCGACGCCGACCTCGAACGAGCGGAGCGACAGCGTGCCGCTGCCATCGACCGTCGCGGCCAGCTCGCCGTTCTCGATCGTCAGCGCGTGGTCACCCTCGATCCAGCCGCCGGCGGTCCACCGGCGCGCCGTCACCATGCCGGTGCTCTCGCCGCCACCGATCACCAGGCGAGTGGGGGCCGAGGCCAGCCGGTCACGGACCGAATCAAAGCTCTCGGAGCCCGCGGGTGCGTTGGTGGTGCAGGCGGTCGCGAACAGAGTCAAAGCCAAGAGGGTGCGCATTATGACGCGATGCATAAGCAGACAGTGTGCCACATGTCCTACATGCAGAATCATTGACGTTATGCGTTACGATGTCCGAATCTAT
>JAYVWH010000225.1:0-5727 GCA_043786265.1 Kofleriaceae bacterium
CCGCGCCCGTGACCTGCACGCTCGATGAGCTGTGCTCGCTCGACGGCTACTGCGTCCCGCGCTCCTCCGAAGTTCGCTACTGCATGCGCACCTGCGACGGCAACGATGACTGCCGCGACGGCTACGAGTGCCGCGACCTCGCCAAGATGAAGGCCCACGGCGGCGAGCCCGTCCTCGCGCCCGGCGTCGAGATCGACAGCAGCGCCCCGAAGTTCTGCGCGATCTCTCCGACATAGTAGTCTCGGCGGAGTGTCGGTCGGCTGGTTCCTGCTGCGACGCCTCGGCTCTGGTGCCGTGGCGATCCTGGGCGTGTCGATCCTGGTGTTCGCGTTCCTGCACCTCGTGCCGGGTGATCCCGTCGATCACCTCGCCGGCGGCGAAGCGACTGCCGAGCAGCGCAAGGTCATCGAGCAGTGCATGGGTCTCGACAAGTCGATGCCCGCGCAGTTCGTCAGCTTCCTCGGCCATGTCGTCGACGGCAGCCTCGGCCACCAGTGCCCAAATCCCAAGGGCAAGCCGACCGTTGCCGGCCGCGTCCTCGAAGTGTTCCCGCATACATTGGCCCTCGCGCTCGCGGGGATGCTCGTCGCCGTGCTGCTCGCGTTACCGCTCGGCGTGATCGCTGCGGTCAAGCGAGGGACCTGGGTCGACACCGCCGCGACGGTGGTGTCGCTCGGCGTGATCGGCGTGCCGACGATGCTGCTCGCACCCGTGTTGCTCCTCGTATTCTTCATCTGGCTCGGCTGGCTCCCTGGCCCGACGGAGACGGGGCTGGCCTCGCTCGTGCTCCCGGCGTTCGCCGTCGGCCTGCACCTGATGGCGATGCTCGCGCGCATGACGCGCTCGTCGATGACCGAAGTCCTGCACGAAGACTACGTCCGCACCGCCCGCGCGAAGGGACTCTCTGAACGCCGCGTCGTCGTCCACCACGCGCTGCGCAACGCGCTACTCCCCGTGATCACCGTTGCGGGTCTGCAGTTCGGTTCGCTGCTGTCCGGTGCGATCGTGATCGAGAAGGTGTTCGCTCGCCCGGGTCTTGGACTCACGCTGCTCGAGGCGATCTCCGAGCGCAATTACCCGGTCGTGCAGGGCACCGTGCTCGTGATCGCGGTGATCTACGTTGTCGTCAACACGCTCGTCGATCTGGCGTACGGCCTGGCCGATCCGAGGATCCGGCGCGGATGAAGGCCGGCATGAGGCTGTCTCCGAGCGGCTGGCTCGGCGTGATCATGATCGGCACGTTCCTCGTGCTCGGCGTGATCGGCCCGTGGATCGCACCGACGGATCCGCGGTTCGGCGAGCTCGCCGAGCGATTCCAGAACAGCTCGGCAGCGCACTGGCTCGGCACCGACTCGAAGGGCGTCGACGCCCTGTCGCAGCTGCTCTACGGCGCGCGCTCCGCGCTCGAGCTCAGCCTGATCGTCGTCGCGATCTCGGCGATGATCGGACTCTTGCTCGGGACGATCGCCGGCTGGTTCGGTGGCATCGTCGACGAGCTGCTGATGCGCATCGTCGACGTCCTGATGGCGTTCCCGGGCATCCTTCTCAACATCGCGGTCGTCGCGACCGTCGCGCGGCCCGGCCTCGGCGTGATGATCGCAGCGCTCTGTCTCAACGGCTGGGTCGGCTACGCGCGCGTCGCTCGCGGTGAAGTGCTCGGCCTGCGCGAGCGCGACTACGTCTCCGCGGCGATCGCGGTCGGCGCGTCGAACCGTCGCGTCATGCTCCGCCACCTCATTCCCAATCTCATGGGGCCGGCGTTCGTGCAGATGGCGTTTGGCTTCGGCAGCGTGATCGTCGTCGAGGCAACGCTGTCGTTCCTCGGCCTTGGTCCACAGGTCGACTACACCTGGGGCTCGATGCTCGAGCAGGGCACGACGTTTCTGTGGCGCGAGGACTTCGCGCACTACGCGCTGATCCCCGGCATCGCGATCACGTGGGTCGTGCTCGGAGCAAACCTCCTCGCCGATGGCTTGCGCGACCGGTTCGATCCACGCCAGCGCGGGCGCACGTAGGCATGGCGCTCCGCGTGAAGGTCTGCAAGCTGGTCGACATCGTCGACGGCGAGCTGCGTGCCTTCAAGGTAAAGGGCGTGACGTGGCCCGTGATGGTGACGCGCGTCGACGGCGAGATCTTCGCGAACGCGGGCGTGTGCCCGCACGAGGACGTCGAGCTCGTCGACGGTGATCTCGAAGGCACCGTCGTCACGTGCCCGGGACACAGCTACGAGCTCGACTTGCGCACCGGCGCCTGCCTGCACGACAAGACGCTCCACCTGCGGCGTTATCCGACGACAATCGTCGGCGACGAGCTGTGGGTCGACCTGCTTTAGCTGACGCTCGGCATGTCGAAAGAATCCATATCCGAGTCGGCGCCGCTGTAGAACCAGCGCAGCGGATCGAGGAACCGGCGATCACCGTCGGGCGGGATCACGACGAGAAACGGCTTGCTGTCGCGCTCCATGAAGCCAGCGCGCCACATCGCGCGGCGGCGGCCGTCGAGAGCCATCAGCTTGATGTCGACATGCTGGGTGTCGGTATTGTCGGCGCCCCATCGTGCGATCGCGGTCAGCGCAGAGTGCCACGCACCAGGAACGGTCATCACGTCGAGGATGCGCAGCACGCGACCCTCGTCCATGACCTCGAGCGCGCACGCTCCGATCGGCTTGCCGCGATCGGTGATCACGAACGCGGGCTGTTTGTGCGCCGGTCCGTCGAGGAAGCGCCACGTGTAGAACTCCGCGTCGCGGACGGCGGCGAGCGGCACGGTCGGCGCGAATGCTTCCCACACGGCATCGACCCGCGCATCGTCGCGCGTTATCGGCTCGAGCTGCGCGGCGAACCGCGGCCGCAGGACGCTGCGCATCAGCCGGTCGAACGGCTGCTTCGTCACGCCGATCGCTGCACCACGCAGGGGCCGGGCCCAGCGCGCGACATGTCCGACCTCGCGCGAGCCGCCGTGCTTGAGCGGCGTCACGTTCATCGCGCCGGGCGCGCCGTACATGCAGCCGATACCGTAGCGCTGCATGTCTGCGCGCGCGGCGTCGTGCATGATGCCGCCCAGGCCGCGCCGGCGAAACTTCGGGCGCACGTAGCCGTCGCAGCCGAGTGCGCCGAGGACGGGAGCGCCGTCGAGCTGCAGGCGCCACGGCAGGTACGACGTGCAACCTGCGACGTCGCCGCCCTCGCTCGCGATCCAGGTCAGCGCGCGTCCGGCCGGGTTGCGCTCGTACATCCAGTCGAGTCGCTGGTCGGCCGCGACGCCGGGGATCATCTCCCGGAGCAGCTGGGTGACCTCACCGCGGTCGGCGTCCGTCGCTGCGCGCACCTCGAAGGCCATGCGCGCAGCCTAGTCGATGGTGCCCCGACGGCCAGGACACCCTACGGTCATCTCACTACCCACCGGCCGGCCACCTTCTTATCGGCTGCCGCGCCCGGCGGTACGTAATACGATTGTATGTATGAGGGTCGACCGCCTCTCGATCACGATGGAGCCGAAGCTCGGCGCCGCCGCGCGCAAAGCCGCGAAACGCGCGGGAATGAGCATCTCCGCATGGCTCGCCGAGGCGACCGCGGACCGAATCAGGAACGAAGCCCTCGGTCAGGCGCTGGATGCGTGGGAGGCGGAAGAGGGTCCCTTCACGGAGGCCGAGCTGGCGGCAGCAGCCGACAGTTTGCCACGCGCCCGGGCCAAGAAGTCTGGTCGATCCTACGCCCTTACTTGTCCCACGGGGACGCGCTCGGGCTAGGGTGCGCGGGTCGCTCGGGGACTCGCGACGCGCGTCGATCCTACGCCCTTACTTGTAAGCCGGCTCGATGATCTTGAGGTCCTTGATGCCGGCCTCGGCGAACGTGTGGTCGACGTGGTCCTTGTCGCCGAGCAGCACGATGATCTCCTTCTGCGGATCGAGCTCGGTGACGAGCAGAGCCTTGACCTGTGCGGGCGAGACCGCGGCGATCTGCTGCAGCAGCGTGTTGGACCACTTCGTGTCGAGACCGTAGGTCGCGATCGTGCCGAGACGGGAGGCGAGCTCCGTCGTGACGGTCGACTCGCCGAGCATCGTGCTCAGCAGCTTGCGCCGCGCGCGCACGAAGTCTTCGTTGAAGTGATCGCCCGCACGGAGCGAGTCGAGACTCGCGCGCAGTGCCTTGAGCGTCTCGCCCGCACGCTCGGCATCGATCGTTCCGCCGACGGCCGCGCCTCCGCCGAGCATGTACGCGGTCGGTCCGACCTTGGGACGGCGACCAATGTAGAGGCCGTACGTCGAGCCGAGCTTGAAGCGCATGTCCTCGGCGCGCAGGTTGAGCATGCCCGCGAGAACCTGGCGCGCGGCCTCCTGGCCATCGATGCCTGCTGGAGCCGGGTACGCGAGGGTGACGGTCACCTGCTGATCGACCTTCTCCTTCACGACGCCGACATAGATCGGGCCCGTGCGCTTGGCCGGCGTCGGATCGACAGGCTTGTCGATAGCGCCGGTGCTCCAGCCGCCGAACACGCTGCGCGCGAGCTTCTCGGCATACTTCACGTCGAAGTCACCGACGACAACGAGCGTCGCGTTGCCCGCGCGGTAGTGATTGTCACGGAAGCTGTCGAGGACGTCCTTGTGGATCTTCGCGGCCGCCTCGGGGGTCGCAACCGCGGTCTTTGCGTACGGATGATCCGGCCCGTAGACCGCGTTCATGACCTGACGGACGTATTCGTTCTGCTCGTGGGTGCTGTGAAGCTTGAAGTCTTCGCGGACGGACTTCTGAAAGTTCTCGATCTGTTCTTGCGAGTACGTACCCGCTTTGATCTGGCGCTCGAGGCCCTTCAGCATGACGTCGAGGTAGATGTTGATGCCGTGCGTGCGGCAGGCCATCACGTCGTCGGTCGTGCCGCATCCAACGTTGATACCGGTGCGCGAGAAGACTTCCGCGTCGGGTGGCAGGCTCAAGAACTCGGCCGCTGACGACGCGAGGAGTGGATTGTTCGGTGTCGACGCATCACCCGCATTCTTGAAGATCAGCGACGCGGCCGCGAGCGGCATCGCGTGGATGGGCAGGAGGACGACCTCCATGCCGTTGCCCATCTTGAATCGCTGGGCGCCATCGAGGGCCTTGAGCGTCCCCGCGTTGCGGACCGGGCGCTTCGCCTCGTTCGGATCGACGGGCAGCTCGGTGAACGCCGCGTCGCTCTTTGCCGAAAACTTCACCTTGGAGCGCTTGTCGCCGGTGATGCCCTTCGTGCTGGGCTTGACCACGACGATGCCGGACTTGTCCCAATCGAGCGCCTTCTTGACGACGGCGCCGACTTTGTCGAAGTCGAACTTCGAGATCTTGTCGAGCTCGTGGAACAGGTACATGTCGCTCGAGTCGAAGTCGAAGTCTTGTGAGAACTGCACCATCGTGGCTACCTGCTCGGTGCGCGCATCGAGCCGCTCGAGCTGCTGGACGAATTGCGCCTTTTTGAGATTGCGGTAGTTCTCGGTTTCTTCGTAGTTCGCCTGGTCGAAGCCTTGATAGGCCGACTTGGCAGCCTTCTCGGCAAACTCGAGCGCCTCGTTGAGCTTGCCCATGTTCTTGAGCTCGATGATGATCAGGAAGATCGGGGCGAGCGGGCCGCCCGAGACGGTCGCATCGACGCGGTAGGCGAACTCGTAATCGTGGCCTGCCTCGGCCAGCTTACCCATCAGCCGGCCAAGACCGAACTGCGCCATCTCACCCTCGGGCGTGTTCGCTGGCGGCAGCG
>JAYVWH010000226.1:0-2808 GCA_043786265.1 Kofleriaceae bacterium
CTCGCTCAGCTCGTCAGGCACTGGCGCGCGACGCAAATCTGACCGCTCACGTCCCAACGTCTGCATCCGGCTAGAATCCATGGAGGCGTCGAGGCAGAACGCCACGGGCAGCGAGGGTGCGCGCCGCATTTTGCGCGAACACGTTGGACAAGATCAGGCGACGGATTAGGCTGCCTCATGGCGACCTGGTCGGCTCTTGTTGTCGACGATGACGCCGGTATCCGACAGTCGTTGCGCCTGTGCCTCGAGGCCGATGGAGCACGTGTACTCGGGGTCGGCACCGCCGCGGCCGCCCTCGAGGCACTCGATCGGGCGCACTTCGATGTCGTGCTTCTCGATCTGTGGCTCGGCACCGCGTCAGGACTCGACGCGGTACCGCTCTTGCTGCAGCGCCAATCCGATGTCGCGATCGTCGTCGTGACCGCATTCGCCACGTTCGAGTCCGCCGTCGAGGCGATGAAGCGCGGCGCATCCGACTACCTTCCCAAACCGTTCACGCCCGACCAGGTCCGCGCATCCACGCGGCGCGCTCTCGAGGGTATTCGCCTGCGCCAGCGTCTAGCTGATGCAGAGAACCGGTTGCAGCAGGCCGACGACGAGCGGTTCGAGACCGAGAGCCCCGCATTCCGCACCCTGCTCAAGCAAGCGGCCCGCGCCGCCGTGTCGGATGTCCCGATCCTGTTGCGCGGCGAGAGCGGCACCGGAAAGAACGTGCTTGCCCGCTGGCTGTGGCAGCACAGCGGCGCGCGCAAGGACGCTCCGTTTGTCTCCGTGAACTGTCCTGCGCTGCAGAACGAGCTGATGAACAGCACGCTGTTCGGGCACAGGCGCGGCGCGTTCACCGGCGCGACGAGCGATGCCGCTGGCAAGGTGCAGGAAGCCGAGGGCGGCACGCTGTTTCTCGACGAGGTCGGCGACCTCTCACTCGAGGCACAGGCCCGGTTGCTGCGGTTCCTGAACGATCGCACGTATGAGCGGGTCGGCGAGGCCCGCGAACGTCATGCCGACGTCCGGATCATCGCGGCGACCAACCGCAACGTCGAGGACGAGGTCCGTGCCGGCCGGTTCCGCGAGGACCTGCTGTTCCGGCTCAACGTCGTCACGCTGACGTTGCCACCGGTACGTGATCGCGCAGAGGACCTCCTGCCGCTCGCACGGCACTACCTCGCCCGCGCGGCGAGTCCTCAGCACCGATCGACGTTCGAGCTGTCTGATGCGGCACTGCGCGCAATCGCAGCGCATACCTGGCCCGGCAACCTGCGCGAGCTGCGCAATGCGGTCGAGCGCGCGGTGATCCTGAGCCCCGGGCCGCGCATCGAAGTCGATGACCTGGGCATTCCCGCTGCACCGCCATCGGGCCAGGCTCTCGAGGTCACTCTGGGCGCCGACGTCAGCCTCGATCTCATCGAGCGCGAGCACATCGCCCGTATCGTCGCGCGCGCCCCGACGCTGGACACCGCCGCGCGCACGCTCGGCATCGATGCCTCGACGCTCCAGCGCAAGCGCAAACGCTACGGGCTGTCATGAAGCCAACGGCTAGACGAGCACGCCGGTGAGGATGAGCCGGACGATCGAGAAGTAGATGATGATGCCGCTGACGTCGACGAGCGTCGCGACCAGCGGCGCCGACGCATTCGCGGGATCGGCGCCAAACCTGCGCAGTATGAACGGAAGCATTGACCCCGCGAGCGTTCCCCAGAGCACGCACCCGGTGACGCTGAACGCGACGGTAATGCCGATCAGCACCCAGTGCGCACCGTAGGTCCCGGCAGCACCCCAGATCAGCACGCGCACCGACGCGAAGCCGCCGAGCACTGCACCCAGCGCCATGCCGATCACGATCTCGCGGCGAAACACGAGCCACCAGTCGCGGCTGCGCACCTCGCCAAGCGCCATCGCGCGGATGACGAGGGTGGACGCTTGGGAGCCCGAGTTGCCACCGCTCGAGATGATCAGGGGCAAGAACAGCGCGAGCACCGGGATCAGGTCCTTCTGGAAGAAGCCCAGTGCAGTTGCCGTCAGCATCTCGCCGATGAGCAGGATCGTCAGCCAGCGACCGCGCTTCCGGATCATCTCGCTGCGGCTCGATTGTAGGTAAGGCAAGTCGAGAACCTCGACGCCACCGAACTTCTGGGCGTCTTCGGTCGCCGCTTCCTGCACGACGTCGACGATGTCGTCGATCGTGACGATGCCCTTCATCCGGCCGTCCTTGTCGACGACCGGGACGACCGAGAGGTCGTGCTCGGCGAACACGCGTGACACCATCTCCTGATCCATCTCGTCGGTGACGCGCTCGACGTCGACCTCCATGATCTCCGCAACGGTGCGGGTCGGTTCCTTGGTCAGCAGGTCACGAAATGACACGACGCCGAGCAAGCGCTGCTCGAGGTCGAGCACGTATGCGGTGTAGATCGTCTCGACTTTGTCCCGGGCCTGACGCTGTAGATACGTGATTGCCTCGCCGACCGTCATCTGCGGGCGCAGCCGCACGTAGCGCGGCGACATCAGCCCGCCGGCCTCGTCCTCGGCATACGCGAGCAGCCCGGTCACTTCTTTGCGGGTGGGCGCGTCGAGCAGCGCGAGCAGCAGGTCGCGGTTGCTTTCGCCGGCCTCCTGGATCAAGTCGACCACGTCGTCGGGCTCGAGTAGACGGATCCACTGGCGACGCTGCCCCGCGCGAAAGTGCACGAGCAGCGCGGCCTGATCGTTCGCTGGCAGATTGACGAAGAACGACTCGGCGTCCTCCCGCGGCAAGACGCGGAGGCCGTCGGCGCGCTCGTCGAGATCGAGCAGTGGCCAGGCATCCTG
>JAYVWH010000227.1:0-4994 GCA_043786265.1 Kofleriaceae bacterium
CGCGACGCGACCGGGCCGCGCGCGGGACTGGAACAGTGGGGCAGTGACAATCGGACGGGGCTTGCCCACGATCACGTCGGCGTGGTCGCGACCGGCCACACCACGATCGGGCGGTTCATCGGCGACAAGACCGGCACCAATGGTCCCGAGGACGAGACGTTCTCGCTCGGCTCCGACGGTGTTCCCGTCGTTCGCTCGATCGAGACGATCCCGATCACGATCGTGTTGCCGCGCGGTGCGATGCCGGCCGGTGGGTTTCCGGTCGTGGTGTTTGGCCACGACCTCGGCGGGAGCCGCCACGACGTGCTCTCGATCGCGGAGCCGATCACGGCGCAGGGCTATGCGCTCGTCGCGATCGATCTGTGGGGGCACGGCTCGCGTTATTACGCCGCCGATGTTGCGAACAACCTCGCGAAGACCGGGTTCACCGGCACCGTGGCGATTCCCGATGGCTTCGGCGACGACGCTGGCGACGGGTCGTACGTCGCCTTCTTCCACGGCTTCCGGAACGTCAGCGCGATCCGCGACTCGATTCGTCAGTCCGCACTCGATATGTCGCGCGTCGCGATGCTGATCCGCACGAACCCGAGCCTCGCCGCCCTTGCCGCGCCTTACGGCTTCACGCCGAAGCTCGATCCGAACAAGGTCGCGTACCTCGGCGAATCGTTCGGGGCGATCGTCGGGACGGACCTCGCGGCGATCGAGCCCAGCATCGGTCTGTACATCCTCGATGTTCCGGGTGGCGGTTTCATCGACTGGATCGTGCCGAACAGCGCCAAGATCGGCGACTTCGCGCGGAAGACCGGACAGGGCCTGGAGAATGTCTATCGCACCGGAGCCAAGCTCGATCGGTTCAATCCGCTCGTCGGCATGCTGCAGGCGGTCTTCGACGGTGCTGATTCGCTCACGTTCGCGCGCCACGTGCTACGCGATCGGTTCCTGATCGAGAATCAACGCCTCACCGAGCGTCACGTCGTCGCGCTCGAGGTGATGAACGACGAGGTGATGCCGAACGTCAGCACCGAGGCGCTCGCACGTGGCTTCGGCATGCACGTGCTCAAACCGAACATCGACGTGCCGTCGGGGCTGCTGCAGATCGAGTCGCCGGGCGGCGGCAACGTCAACGGCCAGACCGCGATCCTCGTGCAGTACGAGCCCGCGACCCACGGCAATAACCTGACGGCGCTGCATGGCACGCTCGAGTTCGAGCCGGGCTACCCGCAAGAGGGCGACGATCCCTATCCGCATCTCACCAATCCGATCGAGATCACCGAGCCGCTCTACGAGACTCACGCGCAGATCGCGGAGATTCTCTCGACATACTTCGCGGGGATGGACCCGCGCGTCCGCAGCACGAAGGCGCCGGTCGCCGACTTCGACGGTGACGGAAAGCCCGACGCGCAGGATCCTGATCCAACCGATCCGACCAAGTGATTCGTTAGCGTCCGCGGACGAGCATCGAAAGGCCGAGCAGCGCTGTGGTCAATCGGCGCTGGGGCGCGAGATTCCGCAGATACAAGCTCCAGGCCTTGCTGGAGATTGTGACGCGCGGCAACCACAGTGGCTCGCCGCGACCACAGTTAGCCTTGGACGTATTCCCAGTGCCAGGCTTCGCGGGGCACGGTCTTGCGGAAGCCGAACTTCGCGGCGTGCTTCTTCAGCCACTCGTAGACCTTGTAGTCAACGATGTAGATGTCGACCGCTTTGCCGCTCTGGTGATTGGAGTAGCCCGGCCGCGCCGCGAGGTTGCCCCAGCCGCGGCGGAACCGCGCGTAGAGCTGCTTCTGTTCGTCATGGCTGCGGAACCCGCTCCGGATCGCGATGTCGACATCGTTCTTGCGCGCGGCTTTCGCCATGTCGCGGAACGCGCGAGCGGTCCTCGCTTCGAGCTCGACGCCCGAGACGTGGACCAGCTGGATCTTCCTTTTGCGCCCGTGGGCCCAGCCGGTCGCCGTGCGCGCGGACGCGACGGAAGACAGGCCAAGCCACACGCAGCACGCGATCGCCAAAATTCCGAGGTGGCGCATGCGAAAGAAAATCATGCGGCGCCTTGCCTGGTCGGGCAACTCTTCTGGCCGTGGGGGCCGCTGTGCAACCCCCAAGTTGCAGTCGGCCAAGCCCCACCAGGGGCTGCTTAGGGCTGCAAACGTTTGTACACAAAGCGATCTCGCGGGGATGGCCGATAACTTGCTTTGGTCTACCCCATGCGCATCCTTCTGAGCCTGGTCCCGATTGTGTCGCTCCTGGCTGCCTGTGCCGCGGACGCCGTGGACCCTCATATGGGCGAGATCGACACGTATATCCAGTCGCTCCCCTACCTGCCGGTGGAGCCGGCCCAGGTGGTCAGCGGCGCGGCCACCCAGGCCAGCCGCGATGGCGACTACTCGTGCACCACGGAGAACCTCAAGGAGACCCGTCAGTACGATCGGATCGTCGCCTACGCCGCGAACTCTGACTCCCTGTGGCCGGGCGCCATCCTGAGCGCCGACTCGGTGGTCAGCGGTCTGTTCACCCAGACGGTGATGCCGCGCGCACCGGCAACCATCTCCGTGAGCCTCGAGAACCTCGGCGGCACCAAGAAGGCGACGATCGAGAACCCCAGCCTGTCGACGTACCGCGATGGCCTCGCCGGCGTGCTCGCGAGCGAGATCACCGGCTCGACCCCCGCGAACATCTACTCCGAGATCGAAGAGGTTCACTCCGAGCAACAGCTCAACATGGCGCTCGGCGTCCAGGCGAGCTGGGGCCTCGGGCTCGCGAGCCTCAAGACCAGCTTCAACTTTGCGAACAACAAGGTCCGCTCGCGCTACGTCGTGCGCTACACGCAGGCGTACTACACGGTCGACCTCGACGCGCCGCAGTCACCGAGCTCGCTGTTCTCCAAGGACACGACGCTCGACGAAGTGAAGAGCAAGATGACGCCGGAGCACCCGCCCGCGTACGTCACGAGCGTCACCTACGGCCGTATGGTCGTGTTCACGTTCGAGTCGCAGTACAGCTCTATCGAGCTCGGGGCGGCGCTCGACTTCGCGTACTCCGGCGGCGTCGACGTCAAGGGTGACGTCTCCGTCACCTACAAGGACATCATCTCGTCGAGCAAGATCACGGCGTACATCCTCGGCGGTAACGCGGGCGAAGCGGTGCAGTCGATCGACAGCTACGACGCGCTCAAGAGCTTCATCAAGAACGGCGGCAACTACTCGCGCGAATCACCCGGCGCGCCGATCGCGTACAAGCTCGCCTACCTGCAGGACAACTCTCCCGCGCGCATGTCGTTCACGACGGACTACCAGGTCAAGGACTGCGTTCGCGTCGCCCAGAAGGTCAAGGTCACGCTCAACTCGATCCAGGTCGACGTCGCTGGCGATGCCGGTGGCGCCGAGCTCGAGATCTACGGCTCGATCACCGTGGCGGGCACGTCGCTGTCGACGCTGTTCAACACGGGTCGCAACAGCTACGTGGCAATCAAGCAGGGCGCGTCGTACGGCGGGCAGAGCGGACCGCTTGCCGAGGCAGTGATCAGCGTGCGCCCGCAGTCCGGTGAGTCGATCAAGCTGCGCGCGAACCTCACCGACTACGATCCCTTCTTCGGCGACGATGCGCTCGGCGATGAGACGGTGTCCGCCGCGTTCGAGACGGGCTGGCGTAAGGACGTCAGCGTGCTGCTTACCGGCTCTGGCTCGCGCCTGCGCGTGAACCTCAGCCTTTCGCCGATTTGATCTGCTTGCGAGACGGCGGTGGCGCGGTCTGCGTGTCGCCGCTGTCGTCGTCGTCGCGTTCGGGGGCGCGGTTGTCGTCACCGAGCCAGCCCTTGTGCCGGAACCACAGCAGGATCCCGACGGCGATGACCGACATCAGCACGAGTGCAAACGGATAGCCGAGCAACCACTCCAGCTCCGGCATGTGTTGGAAGTTCATGCCGTAGACACCGGCAATGAACGTAAGCGGCAGCATCACCGTCGAGATCATGGTGAGCGTCTTCATGACCTCGTTCATGCGGTTGCTCTGCACGCTCAGGTACGCCTCGAGCGCGCTCGTCACCGAATCTCGATAGCTCTCGATCGTGTCGTTGACACGCAGGAAGTGATCGTAGACGTCCCGGAAGAACGGTACCGTGTCGCGCGGGATCTCCTCGAAGTCGCCGCGTGACAGCCGCAACAGGATCTCGCGCTGGTGGATGCTCATCCGACGCAGGTTCTGAAGTAGGCGCTTGAACCGCAGGATCCGCCGCATCACCATTGGACCGCGACGCGTGCCCGCGTATGACAGGACGTCGTTGGATAGATTCTCGAGCTGCACATCGAGCTCGTCGACGATCGGCAGGTAGTTGTCGACCGCCGTGTCGAGGATCGAGTGCGCGAGCCACGCCGGCCCCTTCTGTAGCAAGTGAGGATCTCGCTTGAGCTCCTCGATGATCTCGCGTGCGATCGCCCCCTCGGGATCGTGCGTGATGAGGAACGTGCTGCCGATGACAACGTCGAGCTCGACGAGCTCGAAGGTCCCGCGCTTCGCCCCCTTCGCACCGTGGATGATGAGGTAAAGGTACTTGCGATAGTCCTCGAGCTTGGGCTGCGAGCGGTGGCCCCAGATGTCCTCGATCGTCAGCGGGTGGATGTCGAGGACGTTCATCAGGATCTCGTCGGCCTCTGCGCACTGAGCCTCGAGCTCGATCCAGATCATCCGCTGTGCGACGAGCAGCTTGCGGATCTCGGCCGCGTCGTCGATACGGACGAGCTTGTTGTCCTCGATCACATGCGCATGCATTAAACACCCCCGGCGAGAAAGATCGTCGGGAACAGCTCGAGGTTGCCGTCGCTGCGGACGGTGGCGAGCAGGTGCATCAGCGTCAGTGCGGTCTCGCGGCTCCCCACCTGCACGACGATCGTGCGGTCGACGGGCGGCCGCATGCCATCGGGCCAGCGCCGCTGGACGATCTCGCTGAGCGCCTTCGTCAACGCGTCGTACGAGCCAGCTGACGGGATCGAAAGCTTCGG
>JAYVWH010000228.1:0-5818 GCA_043786265.1 Kofleriaceae bacterium
CACGTCCCGGTGAATCACCGGCGTCGCCCTGCCCTCGACGTTGCGCAGCATGTGCGCGTGGTGCAGACCCTCGGCGGCCTGTGCGAGCACGCCCGCGGTGAGCCACAGGCCATGCGGCCCGCGCGGCAGCTCGCGCGTGAGCTGGTCCCACGACACGCCGTCGAGGTACTCCATCGCGAGGAACAGCTGGCCATCGTGCTCGTCGAGCTCGAACACCTGGCACACATTGGAATGCTGGAGCTGCGATGCGATGCGCCCCTCGTTGAGGAACATGTCCTTGAACTGCGGGTCCTGCGCGAGGTGCGGCAGGATGCGCTTGAGCGCGACGAGCTTCACGAACCCGCCCGCACCATGGAGCCGCCCGAGAAATAGCTCCGCCATGCCGCCGCGACCGAGCTCGATCAACAGCTCGTAGCGACCGAGGGTCTCGTCACGCGGCACTCCCATCAGCTCAGGACCTCGACGTTAGCGCCCGGCGCGAGGATCAGGCGCACCCCTCCACCGCCCTGCGCGCGCTCGATCAAGCGCGGTCCGGCGAGGCCCGCCTCGACGAGGTCGCGGCGGCAGCGGCTGATCAGCGTATTGATCTCCGGACGCGAAACGTCGTGACGCCGCGGCCACACCACGGTGCGGATCACGTCGTCGGGGATCATCTCCCCGGCCTTGTACTCGGCGGGCGGCCGGAGCAGCGCGACGATGAGATCGAACCGGCGATCCGGCAGGTACACGGCGTGCTCGCGGCCCGCGACCGTGAACACGATGCGACCGCCGCGCGGCAGGATCTCGATCGTCGCGCGCGATGGCGTGTCACCGCGCGCACCGACGGCCGTCGTCGCAACGCGGCCTGACGGCTGCGCGATCATGAATGCATCGCCCTGATAGGCGAGGCGATCGCCGACCGCGAGCGGTGCGAGCGTGCCGGGCTCGAGCGGCTCCTCGTTGTGACTCGCGTGGCCGTCGCGCGCCTCGACGTAGAGATCACCCTGCGCGATGTGCAGCGCGAGCACGCTCGCCGGCCACTTGCCGACGATGAGATCGTCCGTGTCGCCGCCGCCGATCACGAACGGGCTGTGCGAGATGCCAAACTGCCCTGCCCCGCGCACGAGCACGAACGACGACGGCGCGCTCGCATCGAGCCGGAGGGGCCGCGGCAGCTCGATCTGGATCTGCAGCACGAGGCCCGGCACGCCCAGCACGTCACCATCGGCGAGCGAGGCTGCATTCGCCAGCTCCTTGCCATTGAGCGTGGTCGGTGTCTTGCCGAGCGGGACGACCTCGACGCCTTCGCTCGTCAGGTGGACGAGCGCGTGACGCCGGCTGACGCTCGGATCGGTCGCGACCAGGTCGCAATCGCCCTGGCGGCCGATCATCAGCCCGCCCGGACCTACGCGTCGCGACGGCCCGTCGGGGACCACCACCATGCAGCGCAGGCGCGTCGGCTCCACGCCCACATCATCGCACGGCCGGTGCCGATTCACTTTGCATGCGTGCCGTCGACTCGCTACGACTAACTGATGGCATCTGCCGCGAAGATCGCTCGGTTCGCTGTGGGCCACACTGTCCGCGCCGTGTGGGTCAGCCTGATGGTGCTGACCCCGCTGTTCGGGTTCTGGCTCGCCTCGTCGCTCGCCGCCTACAACAACGCGACCCAGTGGCTCGCGTTGCTCGTCGGAGCGCTGCTGTTCCCGCTCCTGCCGCTCGGCTGGGAGCTGCTGTACGTATGGCGCCGCCGCAAGGGAAAGATCGTCAAGCCCGCGGTCCTCACGCGGCTCGACCGCCTCGTCCTGCGCACGTTGATCATCAATGGCGTGTTCCTCGGCGGAATGATGTGGCAGGCGCGCACCGCGTCGTTCCGCGCGCTCGCCGTGCGCGGCGACTGGATGCTCGAAGGTCACACCGGCCCCATCGCCCAGACGCTTCGAGGGTGGATGCTCGCCTTCGCCGACCGCTTCGATCACCGCACGGTCAAGATCTCCAACACGTACGGCGAGAGCGACGACGCACCCGACAACGTCAAGCCGCCGCCCGAGCCCGAGGTCCTGCCGGTGACACCGGAGCCCGAGAAGCAGCAGAACAGCGCGTGGCCGATGCCAGTCGCATTCCATCCCATCGTCGCCGCAATGCCCGACAGCGAACAGTCGAGCGTCGAAGCAGTCGGCGCTTATCTCGCTGCCCGCATCACTAACAAGCGCGAGCTCGTGAAGGCGCTGCACGACTTCGTGGTCAACCGACTCAGCTACGATCACGACGCGCTGAAGCTGATCGAGGCGCACGACTACAAGAACGTCCCCGAGCAGACTGCCGAGGCCGTGTTCGCTCGGCGCTCCGGCGTGTGCGAAGGCTACGCGCGCCTGATGACGGCGCTCGGCAAGGCGGCGGGGATCGAGATCGCATACGTCACCGGCTACATCCGCGACTCCGAGCGGCGACTCGCGATCAGCGATGATCCGTGGGACACCAGCCAGCGCGAAGCGCTCGAGGGCGTCGGCCATGCGTGGAACGCGGTCAAGCTCGACGACGGCTGGCACCTGATCGATGCCACCTGGGACGACCCGACGAACAGCGATCACACGACGACCTATCTGCTGCTGCCGCCGCGCTTGATGGCGTTCGATCACTTCCCCGAGGAGCGCGCGTGGCAGCTGCTGCCCGAGCCACTCTCGCTCGGCGACTTCGTGCGCCAGCCGCTGCTGTCACCCGCGATCGGCGAGATGGGTCTCGCCCTGGACTCTCCGGATCGCTCGCAGGTGACTGTCAGCGGTCAGCTCGAGATCGTCCTCGACAACCCCATCGACGCGAAGGTCAGCGCCCGTGCCGTCCGCGACGGTAGCGCTGCGAGCGCGGAAGGCGATCCGTGTGCGACGAAGCAGACTGGCACCAAGACGACGATCACGTGTGACCTACCTGACGGCGAGTACGAGGTTCGTATGTTCGCAGCGCCACACGCGCGGACCGTCGGCGCCGGCAGCTACGTGCTCGACTACATCGGCTCGATCCTCGTCAACAGTCACTGACGCCGCGATACCACTCAGGGGTCACGCGGGACACTGTAGTTAACGAGCTCCACCTCGACGGCGCCGAGGTTCGAGCCGCTGTGCAGCCGGAGCGGGACCCGCGCAGTGTCATCGGAGATCCACACCGAGAACGCGTGCTTGCCGCGCAGCATGCCGTCGTAGCGAACGGCCGGCGTCGTGCCCACCGTCTCGCGTGCGACATCGGCGATCGTCACGGGTAGCGTCGTGTCGATCAAGGCGACGTCGAGCGCGTCGTGCGCGCCCGGCCCCGTGAACCACCCACGCAGCGCGCCGGCCGCACTGTGTGCGTTGTGATGACGATCGTCGATGGTCCACGCGTGCGTCGAATGGTCGTGGCCCGCGTGGCCGATCGCGTCGACCGTCACGTCTTCGGCCTCGGCAATCGCGAAGCCGCTATCGATGTCGATGGTCGTCGTCAGATCCCACTCGACCGAGCCGAGCAGGGTGCCGGCCCCGGCGAGCGAGGCGTGAGAGCGAACGATCACGCTGGGCCGACCGGCGATCCCCCCCCGCGAGCCGACCGCGATCTGGAACCGGCCCACCGTCATCCCGGCCAGCTTCATCTCGTATTCGACCACCTCGTTCTCGACGCCGTGCGCTGCTCCCAGCTTCGCCTCGACGCTCCCCGCATCGGGTTCGAACGAATCCGCGAAGTTGGCCGCACAGCCGGTCACGGCGAGGAGCAAAACGGCGCAATGCATCACCGGCTAGACGTGCGACCTGGCGTTCTCGGGCACAAAATTAGCTGCTGGCGTCAAAACAACTTGATCGAGGTCTGGCCGGTCGCGGCGCGCTGGATGGTCAACGTGCTGCCGTCGGAGAACGCGAGGATGCCGTTGCCGTTGACCGTCACGCGGGCCGATCCGGTGACGACCGTCAGCGTGACGGATGCGCCGTTGAACGTCGCCGAAGTCGGCAATGAGCCCGGCGCGCGGCCGGTCCACGTGAAGTGCGGCGCGCCGACCGGGCCCGTGTCGTCGTTCCACTGTGCGTGCGCTGGATTCGCCGCGGTCCCGGGATAGAGCCACACCTCGCGGCTGTTCGCGAGATCCGCCTTGGTCACTGCCGACGACAACGCGGGTGCGTCCAATAGCGTGTCGAAGTAGTTGCCGTAGAGCACGAGCAGCGAGCCCGCGGGCACGAATGCCGGCATGCCCGCGCGATCGGCGGTTGCATCGACCATTCCAGTTCCGATCAGCGCGCCATCAAACAGGCGATACCAGTCACCGGCGGGCAGGTGCACGGAGCGCGACGTGGCGCCTTCCTGGATGATCGGTGCGACGAGGATGCGATCACCGAGCAGATATTCGTCGGTCGTCGTCCACGCCCAATCCTCGGCGGGATAGTCGAGCGGGATGAACCGGAACAGCGGAAGACCGTCGCGTTCGTAGCTGCCGATCGAACCGGAGAGATATGTCGCGAGCTGGAGGTGGAACCGGGTCCACAACGAGAAGTGCGCGAGCGTGCCGGCGTTGTTCTCCCACTGCACGTTCGTCGTGACGTTGCGACCGTGGTGTGTGCGCATCACGGGTGACATCGCGCCCAGCGTCGTCCAGCGATAGAAGAGCTCCTCGCTCGTCGAGACCGTCCCCTGGCTCATGTAGCCGCCGATGTCGTGACCGAAGTACGGCAAACCCGCGAGACCCATGCCCAGACCGATTGGAATCACCGACGGGAAGCCATCGCCGTCGCTCCAGTCGGTCTGCTGATCGCCTGCCCACATCACCTGCGCGACGGGCTGGCTGTGCAGCCACGCCGAGCGCATGAAATAGATGCCCGGCAGCCGCCCGCTCGGCGTCGACGCGAACATCTCCTGGTTCATGCGCGCCCAGTCGACCGGATAGCGGTTGTGCACTGCGAGCGGATCCTCGCCGCTAGCGAGCACTGCATCGGTCGGCAGCCATTCCGCGAAATCCGCCATCCATCCGTCGCTACCAAGCGCGAGCGCCTCCGACATCACGCTCTTGGCCCACGTGACCGCGGCGCTGTTCGACAGATCGAGCAGCGTCGACGGATTGAACTTCACACCCGTGAACGAGTAAGCGTTGCCGTCGGCGCCCTTGATCGCGTAGCCACCAGCGATCGCGGTGCCGTAGACGTCGGCGGTCGAGTCGATGAACGTGTTGGCATAGGTGTGAAACGCGAACCCCATCCCGTGCAGGTCGTTCGCGACCTGCTCGAAGTCGGGATACAGCGTGCGGTCGACGCGCCAGTCCTCCTCAAGGGCGTAGCCCGTGGAGCTGTTGCCACCGCCGCGCCAATCCTCGGTCCAGATCGCGCTCGCCGACACACCGTTGTCGCGGAGCTTCTGCGCGACCCGGCGGACGTTGGCGGAGCCGAACAGCGCGTCGACCCACGGCGCGAAGATCAGCTCGGGGGGCCGTGGTGCCTTGCCGGTCCACGCGATCATATGACCGAACGCGTCGCGCACCGGATCCGCGGGATCGCCGACGAACACCTGCATGTCGAGCTTGTTGCTCCACGCCTCGAACCGCGCGGCGTCGGGATTGGAGTCGCACAGATCGAAGATCGTCCGCGCGTTCGTATCGACGGCAAGCGCATAACCGCGTGACGACAACAGCATCGGCATCGGCGTGTGCGTCGAATGCTTGCGGCCACTGAGGAACCACACGCCCTGATAGTTGTCGTCCGCGTCGGGATACTTGCCAATGCCGTCCTCTTGCACCCACAGCGGCACGGTCTCGCCGCGGTGGTCGACATCGAACGACTGCCCACCGAGGCCCGCGAAGTGTTCCTTGTCGTCGCACGTCGATGCGAGCTGG
>JAYVWH010000229.1:0-3323 GCA_043786265.1 Kofleriaceae bacterium
GCGAGCACGCTGGCCTCGTCGCAGCTCGCCGGTGTGACCGGCGCGATCAAGTTCGACGCGGAGCACCGCCGCTCCGATCCGGGCGTCATCTACACGGTCACAGAAGAGACGGGCGGCTTTGCGATCCGCGTCGTGAAGTAGTCAGCGACACACGCGCGCGAAGAACGACGAGCGACCAACCGCGCACGGCGAACACGATACCTCGGACCGCGACTCGGCGTTCAATTGCGTGATACCAACCAGCGGTGGCGTTCTCCGTCGGTAATCGGTTGATCGCGGCGCTCGACGCGCCCTCCCGCGCGGATGCTGACGCGCTTGTCGAGCGACTCGGTGGGGTCCCCAGCTGGGTCAAGATCGGGCTCGAGCTGTTCTGCTCGCAGGGCCCGCAGATCGTGCGGGACTACACCGCGCGCGGATTGAGCGTGATGCTCGATCTGAAGCTGCACGACATTCCCGAGACCGTCGCGCGTGCGACAGCACAGGTTGCATCTCTCGGTGCCGGTCTGCTGACCGTGCATGCCGGTGGTGGTCGCGCGATGCTCGAAGCGGCGGTCAAGCACGCCGGGGACATGCGCGTCCTCGCCGTCACCGTGCTGACGTCGCTCGACGATGCGGACCTTGTCGAGATCGGTGCGCAGCCGCCCGTGGGCGAGCTGGTGAAGCGCCGCGCCGAGCTGGCCCACAGGGCTGGTTGTCACGGCATCGTGGCGTCGCCGCACGAGGTCGCGACCGTGCGTGCGCTCGTGCCGAGCGAGTTCTTGATCGTGACGCCCGGCGTCCGCCCGGCGGGTGCGGCGCACGGCGATCAGAAGCGGGTGATGACACCCGCACAAGCGCGCACCGCGGGCGCGGATCTCGTGGTGGTGGGACGCCCCCTACGAGATGCGCAGGATCCCGCCGCTGCTGCGCGCGCGGTCGTCGCGGAGCTCGCATGAGTCCCGGTCCTCGCGGCGGTGGCGGTGAACGACGTGGTGGTCGTCCCGGAGGCCCGCGCGGCGGCGGTCCGGGCGGCGGCGGCGGTTCAGGTCCACGCGGCGGCGGCCCGGGCGCCAGTGGTTTCGGCGGCGCAGGGGGACGCGGCGGCGATCCTGGCGGCCCCCGCGGCGGCAGCGACTCACGCGGCGGCGGTCCAGGCGGCCCGCGCGGTGGCGGTGACTCACGCGGCGGCGGTCCAGGCGGCCCGCGCGGTGGCGGTGACTCACGAGCCGGCGGACCAGGCGGCCCGCGGGGTGACTCACGAGGCGGCGGACCCGGCGGTGGTTCCGGCGGCGGTGGTTTCGGCGGCGCAGGCGGCGGTCCCGACCGCGGCGATCGCGGCGGCGCGAGCGGTGGTGATGGCCCACGCGGCCGCGCAGCCGCACGCGGCGGTGGTTTCGGCGGCGCAGGCGGCGGTCCCGACCGCGGCGACGCACGTGGTGACCGCGGCGGTGAGCGCGGTGAGCGCGGCGATGGGGACCGTGGCGAGCGCGGCGGCGGCGGCGATCGGGGCGGACGTGGCGACGCACCGCGCATCTCCGGTCCTGGCGAGCGCGTCGTCTACGGCGTCGGTCCGGTGCGCGAGGTGCTCGCGCGGCGGCCCCAGTCGATCAAGGCGCTGTGGGTCGATCCGCAGCGCGCGGGAAAGGTCTCCGGCGATCCGGTGGCGCAGATCGTCACGACCGGACGTGGAGCGGGCGTTCACGTCGAGGACCGCGAGCGCGACGCGCTCGACGCAGCGGCAGGCGAGGGGGCGCGCCACCAGGGCATCGTCGCGTGGCTCGGCCCGTTCGTGTACGCCGATCTCGAGGATCTGATTCCGGAGGACGAGCCTGCGCTGCTGGTTGCCCTCGATGGTGTCGAAGATCCGCGCAACCTTGGTGCGATCCTGCGCTCGGCGTACCTGCTCGGCGCACACGGCGTGATCATTCCCGACCATCGCGCGGCACAGGTCACCGCGGTCGTCGCGAAATCATCGGCGGGTGCGAGCGAGCTGTTGCCGATCGCACAGGTCGGCAATCTGGTCCGTGCGCTCGAGCAGCTGCGCGAGCTCGGCCTGTGGCGTATCGCCGTTCACGCCGAAAACGACGCCAAGCCGATCGCCCAGATCGACGGCAAGATGCCGCTCGTCCTCGTGCTCGGTGCCGAGGGCTCCGGCGTCCGCCCGCTTGTCGCAAAGAACTGCGACTTCCACGCGCTGATCCCGATGCAGCGCACCGCGGTCGGCTCGTTCAACGTCTCGGTCGCCGCCGCGCTCTCGCTCTATGAGATCCGTCGCCAGCGGAGCGGATAGCGCGTCTCGCTCAGTTCAGTTGATCTTCTCGAGGAAGTTCGCCTTGAGGAGCTTCTCGCCGTGGACCGGGAAAAACGTGTAGATGCTGTCGCCGACGACGCGCACGACTTCGCCGTCGCCCCATCGCGCGTGGCGCACGATGTCGCCCTTTTCGAGCGGGCCGAACACGGGGCGCTTGACGCGCTCGATCTTGAGCGCGCGGTTGCGGCCCGCGGAGTGGCGCCGCCGCATGGCCTCCTCGAGCAGCTCTTTGCGCGTGGCCGGCTCACCCGCGGGCCGCGGCTCGTGCGGAGTCACGAACTCTCGCGACGACTCGACCGGCGCGTGCTTCGCTGCGTGCTGGCAGTTGTCGCACTTGCCGCATGGCGCCGCGTCGAGATAGCCGAAGTACGTGACGAGCAGGCGAGTCCTGCACAGGTGCGATTGCGAATAACGCAGCATCGCCGCGAGTCGGGCGCGGTCTTGCGCGCGCTTCTGCTCGTAGCGGCTCGCAGCACGCGCGAGGTCCTCGATGCTCGGCGGCTGGAGCGCGAGCGGCGCGAACCGGGCGCCTGGAGCCTCGGCGGCGAAGCCGACCTCCTTCAGGAACGACAGCACGACACGCGCCTTCTTCGCCGGCGCCTCGGCGCGCTCGGCGATGTCCTTGACCGACACGAACACGCTGTCGTGGTCGTCGGTATCTTTCGCAGCCACTCTGCCACCGGTAACGTGGACGAGGGCTTCCGCGACGGCTCGTGTTTGTTCGGGCGTCGGATAGCGACCACCGAGGAAGAAGCTCTGGATGCGCTTGTCCTCGGGCTGAAAGAGCAGCACGCAGTCCGCGGGCTTGCCATCACGGCCGGCGCGGCCGGCTTCTTGGTAGTAGCTCTCCAGCGAGCCCGGAAAGTTGTAGTGAATGACGAAGCGCAAATCTTGCTTGTCGACACCGAGACCAAACGCGTTCGTCGCGACCATTAGCCGCGGGTCGCTGCGGTCCATGAACGCGCTCTGCACGCGCTCGCGATCCTTGGCGCGCATGCGGCCGTGATAGCGACCACACTCGACACCCTGCGAC
>JAYVWH010000230.1:0-5889 GCA_043786265.1 Kofleriaceae bacterium
CGTCGGTTGTCGGAGCTTCGGTCGTGACCACGGCAACCGCAGCGGACTTCGCCGGTGCGGCCGCGTGCGGCTTACGACCGAGCGAGATAGCGAGACGCGTGGTCGTTGCGGGATCGACGTGGACCGTCTGCGGCGCACGGCCCGTGAGCTCGATAATCACGTCGTACTGACGCGACCGATCGAGCGAGGTCGACAGCGGCGTCGAGCCAAGCGGGAAGTGGTTGCCGCGGTCGACGAGAGTGATGCTCGCGCCCTGCGGATCGGTGTCGATGCGAACGTCGGTGAGCGAGATCGCCCCCTTCGCGGTCGGCACGTCACGGACCTTGGCGACGGCCTCGGCGGGCGCATCGCTCGTGAGCGCGCCGTCGGTGGCGGCAACGACCTGCGCGGCCTGTTCGGCCTTCGTCGGCGGCTGCGGCTCGCCGCCACCGGCGGTGGAGGTCGCGGCGTTCTGCGACTCGGCGCTGCGCGGGGTCGGGTGGAGCACGGTCTCGGTCGGCGGTGCGCTCGGGGCGGGCATCGCCGTCGTAGGTGTGGATGCAGTCGTCGCGGTCGGCGTGGCCTTGCGCGCGGCAGGCTTGGCCTTGTTGCCCGTGACGTAGAAACCGAGGGCGATGCCGGCGGCGATGCACGCGATCGCGGGGACCACGAGCTTCTTTGCGAGCGCGATGTTGTCCTCGCGCGTGCGGCCGGCGGGCAGGTGACCGACCCACGTCTCGTCGCTGTTGATGACGAGATCGGTGCGCGGGATCGGCAGGTCCGGCGACGAGAGCTTGGCGAGCAGCTTGGCGCGCTCGAAGGGAGCAGCCACCGGAGCAGTAGGCGGCGGCAGCGTGCCCATGGGCGCGGTCGATCGACTCCGCGTCGCCTTCGGCGTCGCTGCGCGGGCCGGCAGAGCCGGCCCTTGCGATGGCAGCGGCGGGATCGTGGTCCCGCGCGCAACCGGCGCGGTCGACATGCGGAGCTTGGCATCGGGGAGCGACGGCAGCGAGTGCTCGGCGGTGCTGTGCGGTGCACGAGCACGCGGTAGGGGCGCGACCTCGCCAGCGCCACGCATCGGCGGGATCGTCGATGTCATGCGCGCGGGATGCGACGAAGCGACGGCCGGTGACGAAGCGCGACCGTGCGGGGGTGGCAGCGGGATCTTCGGTGACGATGCGCGACCGGTCGGGCGCGTCGATGGCGGCGCGGCGAACAGATCGGCGGCAGGTTCCAAAGCCATCGGCTTGGGCCTGTGCATCTGATCGATCAGCTCGTTGACGGCAGTCGACTCGGTCTTTGCCATGCGGGCCGGAGCTTTGCGAATCGGCTTCGGCCGATCAAGGGAAAAGCCGCGGTGAACCTGCTTTCCAGATTCCTGGATCATCTCGATCACCTAGGAGATCTCGTGCGTAACGTCCTGTAAATTCATTGACGGATCCGGATTAGGCCCTTATGTATTGGGGCCATTCATGGGCGGCTCGGAGGCTGGGACATCATTCGTCGACCTGCGCAGGCTCGCCGACTGGTTTGCGTCTCACGATACCGGCCCCTCGGCGGTCTCGATCGAGCGGACCGTCCGCCGCCTCGGCGCGACCTGCATCCCCCTGCTCGGCCGCGAGCTGACCTCGCCGATCGCGCAGCGCCGCGACGCCGCGCGCACCGCACTGGCGCACGTCGCACTCGACGTGAAGCCGCGTGTCGTCGCCGAGCTGCGCCGGATCGCCGCGAGCGCCGCGGCCGATGACATCAAGGTCTGCGCGCTCGGCCTTCTTGCGGAGCTCGGCGAGCGCAGCTCCGCGAAGCTGACGGATGCGCCCGCGATCCAGCGCCGGTCCGCGCTCGCGCTCGCGAGCGAGCTCGATAATCCCACCGATGTCGCCGCCGCGGCCGACATGATGATTCACAAGATGGCGGACGACGAGATGGTCGCGCTGCTCGGCGTGATGGCGAGCGCATCGCCGGGCGCGGCCTACCATCTCGCGATGGAGCTGTGCGCGCGGCTCGATGTCGATGCGGCGACGCGCGAGCGCATCTCGCAGGTCGCGCTGATGTCGACCGCGCCCCTGCCCGTGCACGAGCGCCGGGTCCCGCGACCGACGCAGGTCGCCGTGCTCGCCGATGCGACAGGCCGCGTCGTCGTCGTCGCGAGCCGCAAGATCCTCGGCGAGCGCCGCTGGCGTCGCTGGGCCGTGCTGATCGATAGCGAGGGCGCGGTGGACGACTGCATTCACGAGGATCAGTCCACCATCGATGCCGATCACGCACCGCTGGTCGCGAAGCTCGTCGCCGATCGGTACCGCGTCGCCTCGTCCGATCTCGAGCACGCGCGCGGCCTGGTCACTGCGGCCGCTCGTCATAGCGCCGCGTCGAGTGACGCGCCCGATCGCCTCCCCGCCGCCTATTACCTCGGCCGCGACATGCTCGATCTTGGCGAGGCGCACCTCGGTGGCCGTGTCCACGCACACCCGACCTCGACGACGCTGGGCCGCGCGATCGAGCTGATCGCAAGGGCCGGCTTTGCCGGCCCGCGCAGCGCCGCCGAAGGCGACGCGCAGTCGAGCGACCACGATCTGTCACATGCGCAGGTCTTGCTCGCGCGCTGCAACGATCAGAGCCCCGATGTCGCCGCGGCGACCGCGGCCGTCCTGATCGCGCAGAACCGGTTCGCCGAGGCGCTGCTCCCGCTCGCTCGCGCGGTCGAGCTGGAGCCGGAGTTCCCGCTCCATTACTGGAACCAGGCAGCCGCCCTGCATCGCCTCGGCGACGTCCGTGCGTGCCACGCCGCGCTGCGCCGCTTCCTCTCCACGACCGATCGTCCGACCGGCCTCTACGCCGATCCCGATCATCCTGCGCGCGTGTCGATGGCGGCCCGCATGATCGCTGACATCGAGCGGACCTCGCGCCTTGCCGGCACGCCGATCGCGACTCGCCCGCGCCGCAAGCGCCGGGCCCACAAGCCCAGCGCCGCGAAGCGCTGACTACTTCTTCAGCAAGCTCATCGTGTACGGGATCTTGATCCGCGTCGTACCCGGCTGCGCACGCCTCGTGATCCGCCAGCCCTTCGCGCGCTCACTGACGCACGACGCGACAAACGACATGCCCGCGAGGCCACCCTTGGGCTCGGTCGCCACGCCCTTGATGCCACCCTCCTGATCGGACTCGAGGTTCAGGACGAGGTTACCGACGAGCTTGGGATCGGACGCGAGGCCGAGCTCGTAGCACGCCTGTACTTCCTGATTGTGGCGCGCGAGCAGCGCACCGACGGCGCCCTTGTCGTGCGTGCCGACGCCGGCCTTCATCGACTTGAAGCTCTTCTCGAGGTAGTCCGCACCCTTCATCGCATCGGCGCGCGCGGCGTCGTCGGTGATCTTCGAGACGGTAGCCTGATAGATGTCGTGCGCAGGCTGGTAGTAGCGATCGTCGTGCGCGTTCGCGTAGAGGACGTGGAACAGCTTCCCCATCACGCTGACGCCGAGGACGATGTTGGCCTTGTCCTTGTCACTGCACTTCGCACCGCAACCAGGCAGTGCATCGACGGCCTGGATGCCGTACTTCGCGGCTCGCTCGGGATCATCGAGGCGCACGGTGTAGTCGGCCTGGGTGTAGCGAATCACCGGGCGATCGTTCGCGGGAACCTTCTCACCGATGATCTCGAGCGCCTTGTCGAGCGCGGTGACCCCGTCGGCCCAGCGGCCCGCGTACTGATACGACTGCAGGCCGAGCTTGGCGAGCAGCTCGTACTGCTGGTCCTTGTTCTTGCCGTAGATCGGCGACAGCGCGGTGACAGCGTCGGGCATCGCCGTGTCGGTGCGACCCGCAAGCAGGAAGATGTCGCGATCGAGCGCGTCCTTGCCCGGGTTCGTGCCCCAGCCCTTGGCCGCGAGGACGATCGCTTGCCACGCACCAGCAAGATCACCGGTGCGGAACTTCGCCCACGCCGTGACGTAGGATAGCTCGGGCACCTTCTCGTTCAGCGTCTCGTCCTTGATGGCCGTGAGCGCCTCGGCGTTCTTGTACTGCTTGAGCAGCGAGTACGCCCACCACGCCTTGTTGGTGAGGAGGTCCTTGTCCTTGGGCGACTTCGCGACGAGCCCGCCCCACGCCTTCTCGGCAGCCGGGTAATCCTCGAGCAGCAGCTCGTAGCTGCCGAGCAAGCGCAACGTGATCTCGTCGACCTTGTCGCCGGCGGCCTTCGCCGCATCGTTCAGGACCTGACGTGCGTCCTGATAGAGCTTGGTCTTGTCGTCGCCCTTCGCGGTCTTGCTCTGCTGATAGAGCATCGTCGCGAGGATCGCGCCCTGTGCCTGCTTCTGGACCGGGTCCTTCGTCTTGTCGAACGCCTGGCGCTGCTTGTCGATCGACGTCTTCTTCTTGGCCTCGACGAGCGGCATGCCCGGCGTCATCAGACCCATCGCTGCGGGCTCGAACGTGAGGCCCTTGATCTCTTGCGCTTGAATCTCGAACGACACATCACCGGGGCCGGTCGGCTTCGCGCTACCACTACCACTACCACCACCGTCCCCCGTGGGCCCCTCGGGACCCTTGGTGGGGCCACCGCATGCGACCAGACCGGCAACCACAACCGCAAGCGAGTTACGCATGCGCGAGGTGTACACCGAATACCGGCATCGCTGCCAGACAGGGCAGGCGGAGGCCCATGATATGTTTCCGCCCGCAGTGCGAGGCCTCACCTCAGTCGTGTTCGCCATCACGGCCGTCCTCGCGAGCAGCGGCTGCGTCGTCGTCAAGGCGCACCAGCGCGGCAACCTCGCCAAGCGCGCGATGACGAATGACCGCGACCCCGGCGAGGTCCGGTTCGGCCAGCACGAGCGCGGCTCGCGGGAAGGCGCCGACGGCGGTACCGGTCAACCCGGTGGTGGTTGCGGATGCAACTGAGGTCGCTGCTCGTTGCCGTATTGCTGATGTCCGCTGGGACTGCCGCCGCCGACGGCTCGTTGTCGATGCGCGGCGTCTACTACAAGGAGCGCTCGACTCGCGTGATCCAGCCGATGCTCGACGCGATGTTCGAGGTCGGTACCCGCGGCCTGCTCACCGGACACTTGGTCGTCGACGCGATCACGTCAGCCTCGGCGAGCTCCGGCGCGTTTGCCGCCAACGCATTCACCGAGAAACGCTACGAGGCCGGCGTTGGCTACACCCAGGAATTCGACGGTCCCGACGGGAGCTTCCTCGACGTCGTGCGCGTCGGTGGCGAGACCAAGCTCTCGAAGGAGCCGGACTACCGTGCGTTCTACGCAGGTGTGCGGACCGAGGCCGAGCTGGCGCAGAAGAATGCGGTCGTCAGCCTCGGCGCCGGCGTCGCGGCCGACCGTATCGACGCGAGCGGCTCGAAAGGCGGCCTGTCCGGCGGGCTCAAGCTGATGTGTCCCGGCGACATGGTCGCGTCGAGCGACGCCTGCGATCTGAAGACGTATTCGATGTTCGCGTCGGTCAGTCACCTCACGAGCAAGAACTCGCTCGTCGGTGTGAGCTACGACCTCTCGTATCAGGAGGGGTTTCTCTCGAACCCGTATCGCCAGGTCATCATCGCCCCGAACCCTGTCTCCGAGCGCCACCCGTTCGATCGCACGCGCCACGCGGTAGCGGTCTCGGCGCGTTACTTCGTGCCCTCGCTGCACACCGCGATCGTCGCGGCCTACCGCTACTACTGGGATTCGTGGAAAATTCACGGTAACACGCCCGAGCTGCGCCTCATCCAGACGGTGGGCACCGGCATCGATGCGGCGTTCCGCTATCGCTACTACACGCAGGATGCGGCGTTCTTCTGGGAGCGCCGCTACAAGACGGCGATGCAGGACTACGTGACCGATGATCCGAAGATGAGCCCATTCGACGGCCATTCGCTGGAGGCAAAGCTTGGCATCCTCGGCGAGGTTTTCGGGCTCG
>JAYVWH010000231.1:0-5137 GCA_043786265.1 Kofleriaceae bacterium
CCTGCCGGCGACGAGTTGTTGCTGGAGCAGCCAGCACAGCCGCCCTGTACGCTCCACTCGCGTCCGTCATCGAGGTCACACGCGTCGCCGATGAAGTCACCGTCTCTGTCCTCCTGATCCGTGTTCGCGTCGATCCGGCAGTTGTCGCTGCCGTCCCACACGGTGTCTGCGTCGCTGTCGTCGTCTTGGAAGTCGTAGTGGCCGTCGCCATCAGTATCGACGACACCGACGATGAACCCGCCGAAGCGCGCTGGATTCGGATCGATGCTGTCGGCAACCTTGTCGAGGTCGCTGTCATCGGCCACATCACGCACGCCATCGCTGTCCATGTCTCTCGTCGCGTCGATCACGCCGTCCTTGTTCGCGTCGAGGCCCGCGTTCGTCGTCTCCAGGATATCGAAGACCGTATCGCCATCGCTATCGGAGTCGCGGAAATCGGGCGCGCCGTCGTTATCGGTGTCGTTCACTCGCTTTGCGTTCAAGGTGCCGAACGAGCTCATCGTCAGCGTGTTCTCGAGCGAGCTCACGATGCCGTCGTGATCCTCGTCGGTGCCATCGCACACGCCGTCCTTGTTCGCGTCTGCGCACTTCGACCCACCCTCGATCTGATCGGGGATGGAGTCGTTGTCAGAGTCCAGGTCGCGCGCGTCGGGCAGGCCGTCCATGTCGATATCGAGCTGACCGCCGTGATTGGGAATGCCGCTGTCGACGCCGATCTCCAGCGCATCGCAGAAGCCGTTCGCGCCGAACGCATTGTTCGGGCAGTCCACGACGAAGTTGCCGTCGAGGTCAGGGAACCGGTGGCCAGCCTCGGTCGCATCCGGGATGCCATCGTTGTCGCTGTCGAGATCGAGCTGGTCGATGATCCCGTCTCCATCCGTATCGAGATTCTCGGCGGTGTCGAGGATGCCGTCGTTGTCGTCGTCGATGTCGGTGGCGTCGAAGATGCCATCGCCATCGGTATCGACGCCGCCGCACGTATGGGTCTGCGGATCACAGGTACCGGACTGACAGTCGGTGTCATCCGTGCACGGCTCACCATCCTCGATCTTGCACGCGGCGCTGCAACCATCGCCGCTGACGACGCCGCCATCATCGCAGCCCTCCGTGCCTTCCACGACGCTGTTGCCGCACGTGTTGGCTGGCTCGCACGTATCCGAGGTCGGGTCGCACACGCCGGAGTGACACTGGCCGTTGCCCGTGCACGGCTGGCCGTTGGTGAGCTTGCAGTCCGTCCCACACGTATCGGTGTTGCTGGCATTGCCGTCATCGCAGATCTCGCCGCTGTCGAGGATGCCGTTGCCGCACGTGCCGTTGGGCACACAGAGGCCCGAGCCTGTCTCGTCGCACTGGCCAGAGTTGCACTGGTTGTCGTTGTTGCACTGCTGGCCGTTGGACAGCTTGCAATCGGCTTCGCAGCCGTCGTTCGGCAGGAGGTTGCCGTCGTCACAGATCTCGTTGCCTTCGATGCGGTCGTTGCCACACGTGTTGGCGGGCTCGCACAAGCCCGACGTCGGGTCGCACACGCCCGAGCTGCACTCGTTGTTACCCATGCACATCTGGCCGTTCGACTTGCGACAGTCGTTGTTGCAACCGTCGTTGTTCATGCTGTTGCCGTCGTCGCAGACTTCGCCGAAGTTCACCTGGCCGTTGCCGCAGAGCACCGTGACGTTGGTCGTCTCGGTGTCAGTGTTGTTCGCGGGCGTCAGCTCGTCGCCATCGGAGGTGACGGTCGCGGTGTTCGTGATCATCCCCGCCGTCGTGGTCATGACGGTGATCGTCGTCGCGTTGACCGCGCCGGGCATCAGTGGCCCGAGGTTGCACGTCACCGTGGGGGGCATCGCGTCGTACACGCAACCCGGAGACGCGCTGACGAACATCACGTTCGCCGGCAGTGGGTCGACGACGGTCGCGCCGGTGACGATACCGGTCGTCGTGTTGGTGACCGTGATCGTGTAGACGAGCGGAGAGGCCGGCCCCACAGGGTCCGCCGAATCTGTCTTCGTCAGCGTCAGGTCGACATCGATCTGGATGCTGTCCTGGCGCGCGAGGTCGTGGATCGTGCCCGCGTTGTCGCGCATGTAGATGCCACCGGCCGCGTAGCAGGGGTTCGCGATGCCCGTGTTGACGTTCGTGCCCGACTCGAGCGCCGAGACTTGCGCGACGGTCAAACCGTCGTCGCCGGCCGAGCCGGCCGGACATTGCGCCGGAGCGCCGGTCAGCGTCAGCCATGGATAAGGCGAGCCGATGCCAACACGGTTCTGATCATCGTGCGTGTAGAGCGCGCTGGTGCTGACCTGCGATGCATCGGCGTAGGGTCGAATGCCGAGCGCGTCGACCGTGGCGGAGGTGATCGCTTCGAGGAACGGGCGAAACACGGCGATCTCGACGGCAGCGCCGTTGATGCGTGCCTGCATGGCAGTCGATCCACCGAGCTGACCCGCGCCCGTGTTCTTGCCCTGATCGAACTCCTTGTGCTCGTAACCGCCGCCTGCCTGACCAGGGCCGTCGGGGAGCAGCGCGCGTGGGCCGCCCATCGTCTCGTTCTGATCGCTCTTCGCCACGATGCCCGTGGTGCCCCAGTTCACACCGAGGTTGCCGGACGGATTTGTAATGTCGATGATGACATCGCCCATGACGTCATCGTCGAAGTTCACCTCGAGACCGTAGTGGAACGGCAGTGAGCCGACCGAGCCGAGTGCCTGTCCGGGTTGCGGACCGAACAGGTTGATCCGATAATAGAGCCACTGCGACGTCACGCCGACCTGGCCGCTCGTGATGTCGATCCCAGGCGCGTAGTTGCGCGCGAGGCTGCCTTGGCCCGCGGGACGCTCGTACAGATCCTCGTCGTACGAGTCGGCGCCGGCCTCGGCGACGAAACACGGTTGGTTCATCGGACAGGGCGCACCGCCGCCCGTGACGACCACGGGCGTATTGTCGCCGGTGATGTTGTCCGCTATGGCGCGTTGATACACCGGCGTCGGCGGGGCTCCCGCCTCGACCGCTGACGTCACCGTTTCAAAATCGAGAGAGCTACAACCCGCTGCCGCCACTGCGGACAAGGCGAGGACCGACCTGAGATCACGCATCAATGTCTCCTGCAAATGAGCTCTTCCCTCAGAGCTCACAGGCAGAAGGGTAGAAGCGTTCTCGTCGGTGACGCAAGTTGCTGCGGGTCTTGCCGTACCATCGGTAAATGTTTGGCCCCCACGACGGTCGTCGGGTAGCGGTGCAGCCCTACCGCCAGATGATGACGTTCCTCATGCGTAGCCGGAACGAATCGGCGGTGTACTTCGAGCAGCAGCTCGACTTATCAAAGTGCTTGCCGTGGCTCGAGGCGCGAAAAAGCAAGCTTTTCCCATGATCTTGCACGCACTGGGCGCGACCCTCCACGAGCGGGAGCGGCTCAACCGGTTCACCCTCGGTCGTCGAACCTTTCAGCGCAATGAAGTCCATGTCGGACGATGCCCCCCTCGCGACGGTTAAGCGTCGGGTTCCTCACGCTGAGACATTCGCCACATTGATCGCCGACCTCGACGGCGGCATCGCCGAGGCGAAGTCCGACAAGAAGTCGACGATCGACAAGGAGCTCGGTGTGCTGCTCAAGCTGCCTGGCTTCGTCCTGCTGTTTCTTCTCGTCGTGATGAAGCGCCTCTATGCGTGGGGGCTCGCGCCGCGGTCGCTGGTCGATACCGATCCGCTGTACACGAGCGCGTTCGTCGCGAACCTTGGCTCGATCAAGATCGACGCGGCGTATCACCATCTCTACGAGCACGGCACGTGCCCGCTGTTCGTCACGATCGGCCAGGTCACGCACGTTCCGGCAGTCGTCGATGGTGCGCTTGTCGCACGGCCGACGGTGACGCTGCGCTACACGTTCGACGAACGCGTCGAGGATGGGCTGTACTGCGCACGCGCGTTGAAGTTGCTCGCCGAGCACGTCGAGGATCCGGCGAGCTGGATCGCCGACTGACCGCTACGCCTTCGCGACCGCGGCGTCCCAGCGAGCGAGGTGTTCGTTGACCCACGCGCGGTCCGTCGTGGGCTTGAAGCGGCGCTGCTCGCGCCACGTCTTCTTGATCGCTTCTTGATCCTTCCATACGCCCGCCCCGAGGCCGGCGAGGAACGCAGCGCCGAGGGCGGTTGTCTCGATGAGCTCGGGTCGTGCGATCTCGACGTCAAGCACGTCGCTCTGGAACTGCATCAATAGATCGTTCGCCGCCGCACCACCGTCGACCTTGAGCGTCGTCAGCTGGCGACCTGCGTCGCGCTCCATCGCACGCAGGATATCGACGTTCTGCAACGCGATGCCCTCGAGGGTCGCCCGCGCGATATGCGCCTTCGTCGTGCCGCGCGTGATGCCGGTGATCGCCGCGCGCGCATCGGGACGCCAGTGCGGTGCACCGAGACCCGCGAATGCGGGGACGACGATGACGCCGCCCGACTCGGGAACGCTGCGAGCGAGCGCCTCGATCTCCGACGCACTCTTGATGATGCCGAGCCCGTCGCGCAGCCACTGCACCGCCGCGCCCGCGATGAACGCCGAGCCCTCGAGCGCATAACGGAGCTCGCCCGTGCCGAGCTTCCACGCGACGGTCGTGAGCAGGCCCGACTTCGACTGCACCGGCCAGTCGCCCGTATTCATCAAGATGAACGCGCCCGTGCCGTACGTGCACTTCGCGTCGCCGGGCGCAAAGCACGCCTGACCGAACAGCGCGGACTGCTGATCGCCGGCGATCCCGCAGATCGGCACACCGTCGGGGATTCCCGTGATTCCCTTCGTCACACCGATCTCGCCCGACGACGGGACGACGTTTGGCAGCAGCGCGCGCGGTACGCCGAGAAGCTCGAGGAGCTCGTCGCTCCAGGTGAGCTCCTTGAGATCGAACAGCAGCGTGCGCGACGCGTTGGTGACGTCCGTTGCGTGCGTAGCACCGCCGGTGAGCCGCCACAGCAGGAACGAATCGACGGTGCCGAATGCAACGTCGCCACTACGGGCCGCGGCCGCCAGGCCGGTCACGTTGTCGAGCATCCAGCCGACCTTTGTTCCCGAGAAATACGGGTCCAGGGTCAGGCCGGTGAGCTGCTTGACGCGCGCTTCCTTGCCCGCTGCCTTGAGCTCGGCGCAGCGATCCGC
>JAYVWH010000232.1:0-5439 GCA_043786265.1 Kofleriaceae bacterium
CAACCGTGACCGTGGCTCCGACGCGAATGCCCGAAAGTCAGGATGCCCGATGTTGACGTGCCAGCGCTCGCTCGCGAACCGGCTGCGCCAGCTGTGCCCCGGCTCGTCGACGAGGAGTGGCTCCGGGATACCGGCACCCACGCCACCCGCCATTGGTCCGTCGGCGATGACGACCTCGGCGGTACATGCGGTCGCGCCACCGTTCGCCTCGGCCACCACGGTGATCTCTGCGCGGTCGATCTCGGCGAGCTCGCTCAGCCGAACGGCGCGAGCCTGGCCCACGCCGTCGATCGAGAGCAACGGTGTGCTCGCATTCCACGTCGTCGCTGCCTGGATGCGCTGACCGTGGATGTCAGTGACGATCGCGCGAACCTGCCGGGCACCGCCGGGCCAGATTCGAATCGGATCCGGCGCTAGCCGCACGTGGTGCGCTGGTCCGGGCGGCAGCAACGTCGGCGGGAGCGGCGCGTCGGCGTCGGGGTTGGGATCCGGCGGAGACGCGTCGACCTGCGGCTCAGTTCCCGCGCTCGCTTCGGGGATGTGGTCACCTTGCGGCGCGTCGCCTGCAGGAACCGCCGTCACATTGGCGCCAAGTGGGTCGGCGCTGCGATCGTTGCCGGCACCACCACGACCACCGCGTCCGGCCGGAAGCTCGAGATGCGGAAGGCGGTCGCGCAGGCCGCGAAGGGCACGGCGCAGCTCGAGCATCAGCTGGCGCTCGGATGCAGCGCTGCGCTGCTCGGACTGCCGCCCCAGTGCGGTTGTCACGTGCGCCGCGAGCTGAGCGAGCGCAGCAACGAATGCATCGGACGCGTCATTAGGAATCACGCCGCGTCGCGACCCGGGCGGGACCGAGAATCCTGCGAACTCGATCGTGCCGCCAAGCTCTGGGGCATTCCACGGTGCGACATCGAGGCCAAGCGCACCGAGGTCGGTCATTCGATCTGCGACTACCGTTCCTGCGCACGTGAGCTCCACGCCGCTGGCGCCACCCGTATACAGCTCGGCAACGATCGGTGAGTACCCGGGCACCGCGATCGGCGACGGAACCTCGATGCGCGCACCATCGAACCGGCGCGGTGTCACCACGACGCGGTCGACGACCTTCCCGCGCGCGTCGTACTCGCGAATCTCGATCGAGACGCTGCTCGCGAGGATCGGTCCTCGCAGCTCGGCGCCCAGATACTCGGCCAGTCGCCTCCCCGCGAGCGGTCGTAACGCCGCCTGATGCAACTCGCCAATTGCTAGCTCCGTGAACGTTGCTGCTTCGTCGATCACGGCGGGCGCAGGAACCACTTCGGCGCGGGGCTCATCCTCTACGAGTCGCAGCAGCCACACCGCAGAACCAGCGACGCGAGACCGGATCTCCATCCGCCGCCCGACCGACCAGAAGCCGAGCAAGCCGATGCCGTACTGGCCCGCGACGATCTCTGCGTGACGTTCTGCCGGCGACAAATTTCGCTTGTGCGAGCGCCCGATGTGGGTCGCGATATAGCGCAGTGCGGCCTCGCGGTCCTCGAGCGGACGAATACCTTCGCCATCGTCGCGAATCATGAGTGTCGCGCGCCGTCCTCGACGTCGTCGCTCGACGACGATCGACCGTGCGTTCGCATCGATCGCGTTCTGCACCAGCTCCGCTATCGCCTTGCGCGGATCGCTCTGGCTTCGCGCGAGCCATCGGATGAGGTCAAAGGCATCCGCCGGCGTCAGCTTCACGCTCTGCGGATCACGTGTGGACCTCCGCGCCATCGACGAAGGTCATACAGCGTGCGGACCTGCAAGCGCAACGCAGTCTGATGCTCGCTGCAGCCTCTGCGCGCATGTGGTGGCACTGGCGTGCTGCGACGACTTGCGGAAAAGTCTGGGGGGTGCGTTAACCCCAGGGATCAGTTGGGTTGAACTGGATAGTCGCAATGAGCGAACCAGTTGCGACAATGCCTCTGGGTGACACGGTGGCGCGCACGACGAGCGACGCTGCGAAGGGCATCGGCGTGGCGTCGCGGGATGCGACGGAGTACTGATTCTGGAGCCCAGCCAGATTCGATCGGATTGAAGTCGGGCGACTCCGGGTCCACGTGGGCCGTCGACTCTGGGGCCACCCGCGTCGACCCCCCCGCGCCCACGTGGGCACACCGCGGTCGCCCACGTCGATCGTCTAACCCGCGCGCCTACGTGTGCACACCGCGGTCGCGGTCAGTCGCTGGCGCGCGCGGGTGCCCATCCCCAGCTTATTGTTCATGGACCGCGGTGCCAAGATAGAGCGGCCGAGCCTCCCGCGTTCGATCCGCAGCATGTTCACGCCGCTGACAGTAAGTTGTCTCGCGCACCGCACGCATGGCCGGGGTGAACGTGACACGTCCGTCACTTCATCGCGACGCCTCGAACCAAGGCGAACCGTGAGGGTCGGTCGGCGCAACCAGATCATCGACCCACTGTGAGGGTTCATCGGCGCAACCAGATCATCGACCGAAAAAAGCGACATGGAGATCATCGCCTACGACTTTTCTCTTGACCGAGTTTTCTCGTCCTCTCGACGAGGATCCGCGATTGCGGCCGCAACACATTCGACAACGGCATCAGCTTCGATCTCCGAGCACATAAATCGCCAAATCAATTTCGATCACCTCGAGTCCGCTCTCGGCGCGCACAGCGCACTCCGTAGCACCGAAATTTCACGTGCTATGTGTCGAAGACATCCAGACGGGGGGGCGTGTCATGTTGCGTGATGCTCGATTCGAAGTGGTCGGCGGAAATCAGGATGAGCAGTTTTGTGGTGGTGACGCGGTACAAAATTGCGAAGCTGCGCGGGCAGTGCGGGATGCCGAGAGCTCGAACGTCGCTGGCGCTCTGCCGCACGACGAGCGCTGTGAGCTCCTGAATCGTCGACTCAAGAAGATCGCAAAGGCGCGTGGGCTGCTGGACCTGCATGAGGCCGAGGCACTGCGGGAAGCGCAGCAGATCCAGATGTGGCGTCGATACGGATACTCGAGCCTCGTCGAATATATGGAGCTGGAGCTCGGATATGCGCCGCGGACCGCGCTGGATCGTCTGCGTGTTGCGAACGCGTTGCCAGCGCTACCGCAGATCGCCGCGGCGCTCGAGCAAGGTGATCTGTCCTTCACGGGCGCACGCGAGCTCGTGCGTGTCGCGACACCCGAGACCGAGCAAGTGTGGCTCGGCGCGACGAAGGACATGAATCTGCGCGAGGTCGAGCAGGCTGTCTCGGGTCATCAACGCGGGGACCTCCCAACCGATCCACCAGACCCCAGGTTGCGGACGCGTGTCCTCCGGTACGAGGTGCGCGAGGACGTGTTCGCGCTGGAGCGGCAGGTCAAACAGATCCTCCAAAAGCAGCGAGGCAACCGGCTCGACGAAAGCGAATTCATGGAGGCGATGTTCCGGATGATTCTCGACGGTGCGCGACCGTTCGCCGATCATCAAAATGAAGCCGAACCGCCGCGCCCGATCGGTGGCGATGCGTGCCGCTCGTCGGCTCTCAGTGGAGCGGCAACCGATCCGAGGTCGCCCGCGGCGAACGAGAACACGACGACCGGCAACACCGCGAACGCGAGCGCGCATGACGCGGACCCGCAGCCACACCGCACGACGCCCGCTTACCAGGTTGCGGTGACGGTGTGCAAGAGCTGCAAGCGCGGTTGGCAGGATGGTGCTGGTGTGGTCGTCGAGGTCTCGCCTGCGGTCGTCGATCGTGCGCTGTGTGATGCGCAGGATCTCGGCGAGATCGACGGTGACCACATTCAGCGGACCAAGCAGGCCATCCCACCCGCTGTGCGTCGGACTGTGATGCGGCGCGACCACGCGATGTGCCAGGTGCCGGGCTGCCGCGCGATCTCGAACGTCGATGTCCACCACATCATCCATCGCGAGCACGGAGGCACGCACAGCGTCGATAACTTGGTGGTCCTGTGCGAGTCACACCACCTCGCGGCCCATGACGGAACGATCGTCCTGCATCGTGTCGATGGCGAGCTGAAGATCGTCCGCGAAGGTCGCAATGGGTTGACGCGGGCTACGCGGGCCGTCGAGACCACGCGGGTGCTGCGCGAGTGCGGCTACGGTCGCGAGGTCGTCAGGGATGCGGTCGAGAAGGCGCGCGCCCACGTGGGCACGAGTGACCTGAATCTGGACCAGTGGATCGCTATCGCAGAACGGTATCGGCGGGCGGCGGCGGATAGCTGACGCGCTACCGTCAACGGGAACGGTCGAGTGCGAGGGCAAGCGGACATGCTGGCCGCGGCGCGCCCGCCTGCGCAGGGCTTCACGCTGGCGACGAGCGATCGCAAAAGGACCATCGTGCTAGGCGGACCGGGTCGCGTCACGCCACGCGCGGGCAAGCAGCTCGACGACATCGAGCACGTTCGCCCAGTGGTCGAGATATGCGCGGTCGAGAGCGTCACCTTGAATCGTGAGCACGCCGACGATGTCGCCCCACTGCCGATCCGACACATCACCTCCAGCGCGATACCACTCGAGCTTGTGGAGCACTGTGTCCTCAGCAGTGTCGAGCTGATACGTGCGTGCACCCTTCGTGTCGATAAGTGTGCGCGTTACGCGTCTCGCAAACGAGCCGCGATCGAACTCGCGGTTCCCGAGTACGTAGACGTCGACCTTGATCATCGTGGCCAGGTGGATGACGTTGAACATGGACCGCCGACGCGTCGCGTCGCGCGCAGCGTCGCGGTCGACGTAATAATCCTGCTCGAGACGCGCGACCAGCGCATCGACCCGAACAGCTGGCAGGTTCGCGACGATGTCTGCATCGACCGTGGACCGCGCTATTCCATACGCTGAGCTCGCGACAGATCCGACGACGCTGTACTCGACCCCTAGCTCCTCGAGCACGCTCACGACCGGTTCGAGAGCGGCGAGCAGATCCGGCTGCGTCATTCGCCTCGATGCGCCAAATAGGCGCGCACGCGATCGGCAAGCTCCGCGCCGTAGTGTGCGCGTGCAAACTCGAGCAACACGTCGCGTTCGGACCAGTCCGGGTGCCTTCGGCGAATGGCCGTACGCGCGAGCTCCATCGTCATGGTGCTCAACGATGACGCCAGCGCGAAACGGCGCGCCGGGGTCGCCTTCCTGAACAGCTCGAGCTGGACGGAACGAGCGGCCTGATCTTCGGCTACAGGCTGCGCCATCACGCTCACTTTACCCGGATTCGTGGCCGCCGCGGTATGCCATCGTGTGCGTGTGGGCGACGGCAGGAAACGACGGTGGACGTTCGCGACCGCCCGGCAGAATCTGCCCGAGCTCGTCAGTCTCGCGGCGCACGAGCCGCAGGACATATATCGCCGAGACAACCTGGTCGCGCGCGTTGTGAGTGCGGACAGTCCTGTCGCCCAACCGATCCGTCCGTCAGCAGCGGACTTGATCGCTGCGATCCAGCGCGCATGTGAAGAGGAGCACTACGACCTGCCG
>JAYVWH010000233.1:0-7096 GCA_043786265.1 Kofleriaceae bacterium
CCATCGGGGTGGGCCTCGGCGGTGATCCCGAAGCTGCGCAGCATCGCCACGGTGGTCGCGATGCGATCGGATTCCTTGACGCGTAGCTCCTCGGCATCGCGAACGCGAGTGATGCCCTTCGCGCGCGCCGCGAGCACGGCGAGGATCGGTAGCTCGTCGATCGAGCGCACTGCGAGATCGCCCGCGATCTCGGTCCCGCTCAGCTCGCGTGCAGGACCGCGTACGACGAGCGTGGCGATCGGCTCGGGGCCCGCGTTGCGCTCATCCTCGAGAGTGACCTCTCCGCCCATCGCGGCGATCACGTCGAGAAAGCCGGTGCGTGTCGGGTTGATGCAGACGTTAGGCAGGCGGACCTCGCGCGCACCGGCGATCAGCGCGGCCACGACGAGGAATGCGGAGGACGACGGATCCGAGGGCACTTCGAAGCCATCGCCGGCGAGCCTTCGATCCCAGCCGCGCGTGTCGATGGTCGTTGCGAGGCCCGCGGTCGTGAGCGGCGCGCCGAGGTACGCGAGCATGCGTTCGCTGTGATCGCGGCTCGGGCCAGGCTCGCGCACGATCGTCGCGCCGTCGGCGTAGAGGCCCGCGAGCAGGATCGCGGTCTTCACCTGCGCCGACGCCATCGGCAGCGTGTAGTCGATCGCGCGCAGGCGACCCGAGGCGGGCCCGACGGTGAGCGGTGGCGTGACGTCGGCGGTGGCCCCGCCCTGCCCGGTGATCGCTCCGTTCATCTGGGCGAGTGGCTCGATCACGCGGCGCATCGGCCGCTTGCTGAGCGACTCGTCGCCGATCAGGGTCGTGGCGAATCGCTGCCCGGCGAGCAGGCCACACAGCAGGCGGATCGTCGTGCCCGAGTTGCCGCAATCGATCGGGCCACCGGGCGCGGTCATACCGTCGAGTCCAGTACCCGCGATCACGAGCGCAGCACCGTCGCGGGTCACGCGCGCACCGAGCGCAGTGATCGCCTTGGCCGACCGTCCGTTGTCGGCGCCATCGCCGAGCCCGAGCACGCGCACCGGAGTCTGTGACATCAGCGAGAACAGCAGCGCGCGGTGTCCGATCGATTTATCGCCGGGGACGGTAATAGAACCCGACAGCGGGCCGGCAGCGGGCTGGACGATCAGCTTCATGAGGCGGGTGGAAGCATCGCACGGGCGCGCTCGGCTGCGCGTGCGAGCTGCCGCGGACCGACCTCGATGATCGCGCGAATCCACGTGCCCTGCTCGACGAACCGCGCCCCGGCGATGTTGTTGCCGAGGCCGAGCGCACGCACGGCAGGGTCGCTTGCCAGTGAAACGAATAACTTCTGCAGCGACGCGGCGACCTGCTTGCGCGCGGCCTTGACGTTCTTCTCACCCGGGTCCGCGGCATCCGCGTCGACGATCACCGCGAAGTCATCGACGACGTCCGCCCACAGGCTCAGCTGCGCCGGCGGCGCCTCGAGCCCGGTCTGGCGCGCGAGCGAGATCCGGGCGTCGAACGACAGCCGCGCCGTGATGCGCAGAACTGCACCGGTTGCCTTCGCCGGCATTGCGTGATCGCGCAACCGCGCCAGCTCTTCGGACAGCGCAACCGGGAGACGACCGCCGAGCGTTACCGGTGCATCGGGCGCGAGCTTGGCGATCGCCGCGCGTGAGACCACCTGCGCGGTCCATTCCTCGGGGCCGAGCACGCTGAGATTCGCCGCGATCCGCGTCGCGCCGGTGACCTCGCCACGGGTCGCGAGCACGATCACGGTCGCCGCCTGCAGCGTGCCTACGCCGTACGCGCCGAGGACGACCGCGTCGGCCTCCGCCAGCGGCGAGCCCTGCACCGCCATCGGTAGGCCCGGGAGCTTTTGCTCGGCACCGAGGTCCGCGAGGATTCCGGCGGCGACCGCCCCCACCACTGCGTTCGAGCGCAGCCGCGCGAGGTCGACCTCGACGATGATCTGCGCGCCATCGGGCAGCACGGCGACCATCCAGTCCGCGATCGTCGTCGCGACCGGGGTCTGCGGTGTCGCGGTGGTTGCCGGGTGCCCGGAGTGCCCGCCGCACGCGGCCAGCGCGACGACGAGCAGCCACCTCACGCGAGGACTTCTTCGAGCGCTCCGATCACGCGCGGAAGGTCGGGGTGCGCGGGCACGCTGACACGGATGCAGTTCGGCAAGCCCCACGCCGCCATCGGGCGGACGATGACGCCCATGCGCAGCAGCTTGTCGTAGATCGGAGTCGACGGTTTGCCGCAATCGATCAGCACGAAGTTCGCGAGCGACGGATAGACCTTGACGTGCGGCCCACGGACGAGCGCGCGGATCCGTTCGATCGCCGCGCGCGCGTGCTTCGCGCTGATGGCGACGTGCTCGTGGTCATCGAGCGCGGCGATCGCGGCGACCATCGCCGGCGTCGACACATGAAACGTCCGCCCGACGCGACCGAGCGTGTTGACGACCGCCGCATCGGCGACCGCGTAGCCGACGCGCAGGCCCGCGAGTCCGTAGATCTTCGAGAACGTGCGCAGGACGATCACGCGGCGGTCGTGCTTCGCGAGCGTCATGCCATCGACGTGGTCGACCTCGGGCCATGCCGCCGCGTACTCGCTGTACGCCTCATCGATCACGAGCAGCGCTCGCGCTGGCAGCGCGGCGAGAATGCGCTCGGCATCCGTGCGCTTGACCACCGAGCCGGTCGGGTTGTTCGGCGAGCCGAGCACGACGAGCTTGGTCTGCGGCGAGATCGAACCGATCAGCTGATCGACATCACAACCGAGCTCGGACGTGGTCGGGGCCGCGACGAACGGTCGCCCCGCAACTTGTGCGCTCAGCCGGTACGACAGGAACGCGAACTTGTGCGACAGGACTTCATCGGTCGGCTCGCAGGTCGCGAGCACGAGCTGGTAGAGCATGTCGTTGGAGCCGTTCCCGAGTGCGATCTGCTCGAGCGGCACACCGAACCGGGTCGACAGGGCCCGGCGCAGCGCGAACCCGCCCGCATCCGGGTACAGGTGCAGCTGCGACATGACGGACGGCAGGGCCGCGAGCGCCTTGGGGGACGCCCCCAGTGGATTCTCGTTCGATGCGACCTTGATCGCACCGGTGATCCCTAGCTCGCGCTCGAGCTCCTCGATGGGCTTGCCGGGCTGATAGACGTCGAGGTTACGGACGTGCTGAGGGGTGAAATCATCGAGCCAGGCATTCGACACGGGCGGACCGTACGTCTGGAATGCCCGGGAAGGCAACTGCGGTCTATAGTGTGTCCCAGTCCATGCGCCGTACCCTTCCATGGCTCGCCTTCGCCCTGATCGTCCTCGCGCCCGCACTGGCCGCGGCCGATGACGGCTCGTTCGCGAGCTACCAGGATAAAGGCTGGGGCTGGATGTTCCTGGCCTCGTTTGGCTTCGGATTTCTGACCTCGCTCACCCCGTGCGTCTACCCGATGATTCCGATCACGCTCGCCATCTTCGGCGCGCGCGGCGACAAGGTCACCAAGGGCCGGGCGATCGCGCTCGCCACCGCCTACGTGTTCGGCATGGGCGCGACGTATTCGATCCTCGGCGTCACGTTCGCGATGATCGGAAACGCCGGCGAGTTCGGCACCCAGCTCGCGAACCCATGGATCGTCTTCCCGCTGGTCGCACTGTTCCTCGCGCTCGCAGCGTCGATGTTCGGCGCGTTCGATCTCAACCTGCCATCGAGCATTCAGGCCAAGCTCAACCAGGTCGGTGGCAAAGGCTTTGGCGGCGCCTTCGCGATGGGCCTGGTGGGCGGCCTGATCGCCGCACCGTGCACGGGCCCATTCCTCGCCGGCCTCCTCGCGTTCGTGTCGACGACCGGCAGCGTCGCGGGCGGCGGGGCCCTGCTGTTCACCTACGCGCTCGGCATGGGCGTGCTGTTCTGGGTGCTCGCCGCGTTCGCGCTGTCGCTGCCCAAGAGCGGCCGCTGGATGGAGGCGGTCAAGAGTGTCGGCGGCATCGGCCTGATGTTCGCGTCGGTCTACTTCCTGAAGCCGTTCATCCCGTGGATCAAGCACATCGCGAGCCCGCAGATGTGGTTTCTCGGCGTCGCGATCACGCTCGCCGTCGTTGGCATCGCGATCGGCGCGGTTCACCTGTCATTCCACGGCGACTGGAAGGAGCGCGGGCGCAAGGCGGCCGGCGTGGCCCTCACGCTCGCGGGAGCGATCGCGATCTGGCTGTGGTTGATCGCTCCCAAGCATCACTTGCCGTGGGTGCGCGACGAGGCCGCGGCGTTTGCCCAGGCACGCTCCGAGGGCAAAGGCGTGATGGTCGACTTCGGCGCCGAGTGGTGCAACCCGTGCGACGAGCTCGAGGTCACGTTCGGCGATCCGGACGTCTACGACGCGATCACGAGCCACTTCGTGCCGCTCAAGTTCGACGTGACCGATACCGCCAGCGACCGCAACACGGAGCGCCGCACGCGCTACAAGGCAGACACGCTGCCATCGGTCGTGTTCATGAGCGCGGACGGCAAAGTCCTCGGCCGCGTCATGAAGATGATGGGCCCCGAGCTGCTGCTGAAGCAGATCATCGTGCCCGCGACGAACAAGCTCGCTATTAAATGAAGCGGATGTTCGCGCGCAGCACCAGCATCAGATCGACCTGCACGCTCTGGTACTGATTCGACATGTTGTTGGCGGCGCCGCTCTTGAAGAGGTAGCCCCACGACACCGGCACGGCGACGCCCACGTCGAAGATCTTCGACAGGTGCTTGCCGACGCCGAACTGGCCCTCGATGAAGAAGCCCTTGTCGGTGACCTCGGTAGCATCGAGCGGCGGCATGACCTGAGCGCCCGTACCGACGCCGTAGCCGACGAAGGCGCCCATCTCGATATAGGTGCCCTTGTTCGCCTTCTTCTCCGCCTCCGTTCCGAGGTTCGCGTCGAACGCGATGCCAGCATTGAGCTGGGTCCAGGTGCTCAGGGCGCCCGAGTGGCGGTACTGGGTGTGCTTGAGGTTGACGTCGGCGAACAGGAACCGGCCGCCGAGCACGAAGCCGTAGCCGAGGCCCTTCGACTTCTTGAAGAACGCATCGTCTTTCTGGTCACCCGACAACCCCGCGCCGTACATGCCGCCACCGCGCGCCTCGCCATAGAGCTTGAAGTAGTCCGCGGACGCGGTCGCCGGTGCGAGTGCGAGTGCGACCGCAGCGAGGACGACGAGGCCAAAGCGATTGCGACCCATGCTGTCGATTCTCGCATGGCGTGCGGTACAGTGACTTCGTGAAGTTCGGTTTCGTGATCTGCGTCGCGCTGGCAGCGCCTGCGTGCAAGGATCACGAGCTCGCCCGCCTCAAAACGGTGCGCGACGAGGTCTGCGCCTGCAAGACCGTGGCGTGCGCAGAGGCCGCGCTCGCGAAAGTCCCCAAGAAGGACGTCAAGTCGGGCGCGAGGAGTCAGGCCGTCGCGCGCGAGATGCTGAACTGCCTCTCCGAGCGCTACACGGCGGAGCAACCGAGTAGCGATCCCGACGCGCCTACTGCCCCGTGAACCGCGGCGGACGCTTCTACGGACGCGTCCGCGATCCTCGATGCGTACGTCAGTCACGGTCCGCCCTCTCCGTCGGTGTCGCTCTCGGGCAACGGCGCGTCCCCTGGCAGCTCGGGCTCGATCGCCCAGTCGTCAGGCATCAGGTCGGATTGACCTGCGGCTTGTTCGAGCCGGACGCCCGGCATGATCAGCGCCATGGCGGGCGTGATCGGGACATCTGCGTCTGACTCGCGGCCGAAGAACTCGGTGTGCTCGTAGTAGCGGACCGCGTAACGCACCAGCACGGCGACGGTCGCTGCGATCGGGACGGCGAGCACCACACCGACAAAGCCCAGCAGCTTGCCACCGGCCACAACGGCAAACAGCGCACCGGCCTCCGACAGGCCGACGCGGTGGCCGACGATCTTCGGCGTGAGCACGCCAGCTTCGAGGAGGTGAAGCACGATGATCACGCCGCCGACAGCACCGAGCGTCTGCATGCTGCCCCCACTCGCGAGCGTGACGATCGCAGCGATCACAGCGCCGACGAACGTGCCGACAAACGGGATCACCGTGAGCGATCCGACGAGCAAGCCGATCGGCAGCGAGAGCGGCATACCGACGATCGTGAACGCGATCGCGTACAGCACGGCAAGGATCGCTGTGACGATGCCCTGCCCGCGCACCCAGCCGGCGACCACCCGATCGATCTCGCGCATCACGCCGCGCACCTCGGGACGCTTGCGCGGCGGGATCATGTGGTCCACGCGGCGCAGCAGATTCGGCCAGTCGACGAGGAAGTAGAACGCGAACACGGGGACGAGCAAGAACTCGGCGATGACCCCGAGCAGCGCGAACAGGCCGCCGAGCGCAGCGGTGGCGAGGTCGCGGATCGGGCCCGAAGCGCCGACCGTCTTCTCGAGGTTCTCGTGTGTCAGGTACTGCTTCCAGTCGTCGGGAAGCTGGTACCCGAAGTGAGCGTTCAACCACTGATCGACGTTCGTGATGTACGTCGGCGTGTCGTGGATGAACTCCGAGATCTGACGCGCGATCGCCGGGATCGCCGCGATGATGCCGCCGATGATGACGGCAAGGAACGTGATCAGCAGCAGGCCTGCACCGAGCGGCCGGCTGATGCCCTTGCGCACGAGGCGCTCGAGGACCGGATTCAGGAGGTAGGCGATCAGCAGCGCGGCGAGAACGGGCGCGAGGACCTTGGCGAGGTAGCTCAGCGTCAGCCAGCCGAGGACGACGAACACCGCGATCAGGAGCCACCGGACCAGCCCCATCACCTGCACCGTCTGCTTTGGCGTATCCGTCACCCCGTCAAGGCTGTATCACGCGAGCCAGCGCCGTTCGAGCGGGTGCACTCCAAAGCGTGCGCGGATCTCGTCGAGCGGCTCCTCCCACAGATCTTCCCAGAACACCGACAACAGCGGCTCGGCGTCGCGGCCGGTGCGATACGCGTCGAGCAGCGAGTGGCGAAGTGCGCCCCAGCGGCGCTCGAGCACGAGGTGCTTGGTCGTGCCGAGCACCATGATCATCGCCGACACCGGCAGGCGAAGCTGGCCGTAGGAGAACCAGTGGATGATCACTTCCTCGTGTCCGGTGATGCCGAGGCCGAGCAATGCGTG
>JAYVWH010000234.1:0-9255 GCA_043786265.1 Kofleriaceae bacterium
CGCGCTGCTCGATCTCGTCGGTCAGCGACTCGACCGCCCAGCTGCCACCGAACGGGTCGATGAAGTCGGCGACGCCACTCTCGTTTGCGATCACCTGCTGCGTGCGAAGAGCGAGCCGTGCGGCTTCCTCGGTCGGCAGGCCGAGCGCTTCGTCGTAGCTGTTCGTGTGTAGCGATTGCGTGCCGCCGAGCACCGCGGCGAGCGCTTGCACCGTCACCCGCACCACGTTGACGAGCGGCTGCTGGGCTTGCAGCGTCACGCCGGCAGTCTGGGTGTGGAACCGCAGCATGTGACTCTTCGGGTCCTTCGCTGCGAAGCGGTCGCGCATGATCCTCGCCCACATCCGGCGAGCGGCGCGGAACTTCGCGACCTCCTCGAGGAAGTTGTTGTGGACGTTGAAGAAGAACGACAGGCGCGGTGCGAACTCGTCGACGGCCAGGCCGGCCTCGAGCGCGGCAGCGACGTACGCGATGCCGTCAGCGAGCGTGAACGCGACCTCCTGGACAGCATCGGAGCCGGCCTCACGTATGTGGTAACCGCTGATCGACACCGTGTTCCACTGGGGGACATTCGCCGCGCAGTACGTGAACGTATCGGTGATGAGGCGCATCGAGCCCGCGGGCGGATAGATGTACGTCCCGCGTGCGATGTACTCCTTGAGGATGTCGTTCTGGATCGTGCCGCGCAGCGCAGTCGCCGGCGTGCCTTGCTCCTCGCCGACCGCGATGTAAAGCGCGAGTAGCGTCGCGGCGGTCGCGTTGATCGTCATCGACGTCGAGACATCGGACAGCGGGATGCTGTCGAACAGTACGCGCATGTCCTCGAGCGAGTCGATCGCAACGCCGACGCGACCCACTTCGCCGCGCGACATCGGGTGATCCGAATCGCGGCCCATCTGGGTCGGCAGATCGAACGCGACAGACAGGCCCTTGCCGCCTTGCGCGAGCAGATACTTGTAGCGGCGGTTGGACTCGGCCGCGGTCCCAAACCCCGCGTACTGGCGCATCGTCCAGTACTGGCCGCGGTACATCGTTGGCTGCACGCCGCGCGTGTACGGGAAGCTGCCCGCTGGTGTCGTCTCGGTGCGCGAGTCCTCGGGACCGTAGGCACCCTTGATCTCGATGTCGGCGTCGGTCGCGAACCGGGCCTTGCGGAGCTTGGGCTGCTTGCGGTCGTCGCTCACGCGCCGTGTGTAGCAGAAACTCAGGTACGATGCGGATATGGACCATACGGCGCGCAACGTGGCCGTCCTCCTGTTCATCGCCGCCATCGGCAGCGCCGCGCTCTACTGTGCGCAGCGCAAGACGATCGCGCATGGCGATGTCCTGGCCGCCGAGCTGGTCCAGGCCAACCCGTTGCTGCAGCGGCTCGATTGCGACAAGGAGGTCCCGATCGGCCTGCACGGGGCCGAGTTCGCCTGCAAGGCGTTCTTCAAGAACGGCGACGAGGCGGACTACAAGTTCGCGCTCGACCGCGCCGGCCGCATCAACGTGGTCGACCAGGGAACCACCCGGTCCACGCCCCGGATCAAAAAGACGTCGGATCCGTGGGGTGATTGACGCCCGCTAGCCGTGTTATAGCGTCAGCAGCGATGCCGAATTACTCGAAGCTGCATGACCTGATCAGCCATCGCGTGACGATCGAATACGACACCGGCGCACGTGTCACTGGCTATCTGGCGTCGTGCCAGCCGAGCAGTGGCCCCGTCGAGTTCGTCGTGCTGTCGGAAGCGAAGCTGATCGACTCGCGTGGTCGCGTGGTTCGCGAGACCGGCGAGCTCACGATGTGCCCGAACGTGCTGACGTCGATCGCGCTGGACGAAGGTCCGCGCGGCCGCGACGTCAAGACTCCGGCGATCTAGGCCTGGGCTTCGCCGGCGATCTAGGCCTGGGCTTCGCCCATGTGGCCGCCGAACGATGCGACGAGTGTGTCGTCATGGTCGTCGGCATACGTGGTCACGCGGCGGATCGTCTCGCGTACCTCGCTGCGATCGAGATCGAGCGTCGTGCGCTCGCTGAGCATCAGCACGCGGTTGCCCTCGGTTCCGAATGCAGCACCGCAGAGGTTCGAGTTGAGGCCGAGCAGATGAGCGTGGAGTGCGTTGCGGTCGACCTTGTCGTCGAGCGTCATCACGACCGAGCACACGCGCAGATGCGTGAACAGCGTGCGATGGATCAGGGTCACGAGCGTGACCGCCGAGCCTTTGACGATTCGCCATGCGTGCAGCGCGTTCGTGTCAGTTTGGCGCGTCGCGGCGGGATCGTGACCGAGGTCGGTTAACACCTCCTCGATCAGTGCGACGGTGGACTGGAGATTGGTCTCGCGCTGATTGGCAAACAGGGCCTGCGTCATCCAAAACTCAGACTACCATCCCTGTTGCGCCATGTCCGACGAGGGTGACCTGACCGAACGGCCGCCTGCTGCGCCGCGGTGGCGCCGCATCGCGCTGCTCGGCACCGTCGCCGCGGTGGTCCTGGCCCTCGTGCTCGTGCTCACGCTGCGCAACCGCCATCATCCTATCGACGTATCGACGGGCAGCGGTAGCCGTCGCGACGGCGGTGCAGCGATCCACGCACCGAACAATCCGCGGCTTCCGCCCGGGCAGGGCGTCAAGCTGACCGGGCTCGTCGTCGACGGAGCCGGTGCGCCGGTCGCCGGGGCGGTGTTGACCGCCGAGCTCGAGCAGGGTGCGCCCGATCGCGCGCTCGCGAGGAGCCTGGCGAGCGATGCGGGGGTAAGGGATGGCGGCATCGCCGATGCGGGGCTAACCGATGCAGCGATCGCGATCATCGACGCACCACCGACGGGCGTAGATGGTCGGTTCGCGCTCGAAGGACTCGAGCCGGGACGCTACCGGGTACGGGTCACCGGCGCCGGCTTGCTCGTGGCCGAGCTGCGCATGGTTCCCGTTCCGTCGGACGAGGTGCGCATCGTGGTCGCGCGACAGGTCTCGATCGCCGGCACGGTGACCGACGGCGGTAAGCCGGTCGTGGCCGCGCTCGTCGGCATCCGCGGCGATGCGATCGGCGGGACACTCGAGGTCAAGACCGACACGCAGGGAGGGTTCACCGTTCCGAACCTGCCCGAGGGTCGCTATCAGGTCTACGCGTATCAAGGTGCGCTCGCTGCGCGCGCAGTGCGTGTTGCTCGGCTCGGCGCCGGCCCGTTCGTTCCAGTCGAGCTTCGGCTCGAGGCCGGCACGATTGTCGTCGGTCGAGTGATCGATCGTGACGAAGGGGTCGGGCTGCTCGCGGCAGTCGAGCTGCGACCCAGCGGCGACGATCAGGCGCCGCGTTACGCGCGCACCGGACAGGACGGCGTGTTCCGGATCGAGGGCGTGCCGAACGGCCGCTGGATCGCAGATGCATTCGCCCCTGGCTACCTGTCGCCCGGCGGGGTCGAGCTTGCAGCGGGGCAGGGCGTCCCCGAGCTCGCACTCGAACCGGGCGGCACGATCGAGGGCCGTGTGATCGACGCGGACGGTAAGCCGATCGAAGGTGCGAGCGTGCGCGGGCTGACCGCGGGGCAGAACCCGGTCGAGATCTCGGCGCTCGTCGAACAGGATCAGTTACGCAGATTCTCGGGACGCCCCGCGGCGCCGGTCCAGGTCGGGCCGTCACCGTTCGCGAGCGATCCGCAGTTCGTCGCGCGTGGCGAGCTCGGCGTGCTGCTTGGTCCGATTCCTCCCATTCCACCTCCGGGTGCGATCGCTGCGCGGCCCGCGTCGATCGTCGATCCGCTCGCGGCCGGCGTCGCACTGATCGGGGAGCCGCCGCCGATCGACATCGACCCCGCGCACGCATCGATCTGGACCAGCGGCGCCGACGGTCGCTATCGCATCCGCGGCCTCGCGAAGACGAAACTGTCCGTGCTCGCGGTCGCCGGGGGGTACGCCGAGGCGCGCTCGCGCGAGGTCGCGGTCAGTCCTGGCCAGCACCTCACGGGTATCGACATCACGCTGTCCGCCGGAACATACGTGTTCGGTCGCGTCGCCGAGCCGCGAGGCGCACCGATCGCGGGCGCGCAGATCACGGCGCAGCCCGATGTCGGCGGCGAGCTCAACGCGTTCAGCGATGGTGATGGCACCTACCGGCTGGGGCCGCTCACCGGCAAGGTCAGCCTTGTCGCCAGCGCCTACGGCCACGTCGACTCGCGTCGCTCGCTAGACCTCGCGGCTGCGAAGGGCAAGACCGCGCTCGAGCGCCGCGAGGACATCACGCTCGAGATCGCGGACGCGGTGCTTGCGGGCACGCTCGATGACGTCACTGGCGCAGCGGTCCCCGGCGCACACCTCGAGATCGTCACTGGTGCCGCCGAGGGCCGGCAGGTCGTCGTCGGCGGCGACGGTGCGTTCATGATCGATATGCTGCCCGCGGGCAAGCTGCGCGTGCGCGTGACTCATCCTTCGTATCCGACCGCCGAGCTCGATGCGGTCGCGTCGAAGACGGGCGAGACTTCGCGTTTGCGTCTCGCGCTTGGTGGCCAGGTCGAGGGTGTGCTGCTCGACGATTCAGGACCGGTCGCCGGGATGTCCATCGATGCCGACGGTCCCGCGGGCCTGAGCGCCGAGGCGGTCACCGACGCCAAGGGACTGTGGAAGCTCGGCCCGTTGCGGCCAGGTGCTTGGAAGCTCCAGGTCAAGCTGCCGGGCTATCTGCCCTTCGCGCGCGATGTCGACGTGAAGGCCGGTAGTGCGCCCGGCGTCACGACGGTACGCGACATCCGTATCGACCTCGTGCGCGGGGCGCTGCTCGGCGGCACCGTTCGCGATCGCCGCGGCACGCGCATGAAGGGCGCGCACGTCAGCGTGCGTCGCACAGATGGAAGCGCTGCGCTGGTCGAGGCGGATACGGACGCGCAAGGCGAGTTCAGGATCCACGACTGCCCGACCGGCGATCTGATCATCGGCGCGACGCTTGGCGACGCGGGTGGATCGACGCGGAGGACCGTGCGCGCTGGCGACGAGATCCTCAGCCTGTCGATCGAGCTGCGTTGATCGCGAGCGCCTATGCGTTTCACACGCCAGCGCTCAGGCATGCCCCACAGAGCTCGTCTCGCACTGCCTGCGCCCCATTGCAGCGACGACATCGCTGGACTGGCTTCGGCAAACTTGCAGCGAACTCGGCGTGCTCTTGCTCGGCGGCTCGAATCCTGGACCCTCGTGTTAACAGTCTAACGATCAGACCGACGAGGCCGCCGCGGCCGCCCAACTTGCCTGCCGCCTCGATGGACGCCTGACGCGAACGCTCGACGGTTTGCGATAGATCGGCGTCCGCGGAACACTTGCTGCACAGGTATCCGCCAGACTCGTCGAATGTCGTGGTCGAGACCTGTACCTGGGTACGACACCGACCGCACTCCACTGTCGCCATCGCCCCATCGTGGCTGGAAGCCATTCGCGGTGTCAACCTCACGCGGCGAGACCTGAGGCGTCAGCTTCGACGGCGGCGCATGCGATTGATGTCGATGATCATCGTCGGCGCCGCGTGCAGATCCTCGTCGAAGATCGGCTTCACCGATGGCGCGATCGTGCTGCCGCGCGCGCGCTGGGGTGGTGGCGGCGGCGGCTGTGCGCGGCCTGGATGCGTAGGTCCGCGCGGGACGTTGACGGGTGGCGAGCTCGGCGCGTGGCGGCCACGGCCGGGGAGGATCACGGTGTTCTGCTGGTGAATGCTGCCGTCATCTCCGTCACTGTCGTGATTCGAAATCCGGCGGCCATCTTCGTCGACCTTCGGCATCGTCGTGAAGTTCGAGTCCCCCGAGAAGTCGTTCGGCAGCGCGGCGACGGAGACACTCGTCGGCTTGGGCTGGAACGGAACCTCCGGCGGCTCGAAGTCCTCGTCGCGCGTCATCAGCGACTCGCCGACGTCGTCGCTCGGTGAATCGGTCATCACGTACTCTTCGAGCATCCGCAGCTCGCGCTCGATCTCGGTGGCGAACATCTTGCGGATGAACCGACCGAGGTGACTGCGCGAATAGTTCGGCATGAACTTGCGCAGGAATGCGCGCAGGTCGCCCTCGGCCTCGGCGGCGGTCTGGTAGCGGTTCGCGCGGCTGCGCGTCAGACACTTGTCGGTGATCATCTCGAGCTCGGGCGGGAGGCCGGGCTGGAGCTCGCTGACAGGGCGGTACTTCGCGTCGCGGACCTTGATGAGCAGGTCCATCTCGTTGGTCGCGGTGAATGGCGGGATGCGCGTCAGCATCTCGTAGAGACAGCTGCCAAGGCTGAACACGTCGCTGCGGTGATCGAGCTTGCGGCCGAGCGCCTGCTCGGGGCTCATGTACTTGACCTTGCCCTTGATGACGCCGGTCTTCGTCGTCACGCGCGACAGCGTCGCCTTCGCGATGCCGAAGTCGCACAGCTTCACCTCACCGGCGTAGCTACAGATGATGTTCGAGGGCGAGACGTCTCGGTGGATGATTCGCAGCGGCCGTCCGCGCGAGTCGATCGCGGAGTGAGCGGCGTGGAGGGCGGCACCGGCCTCGGCGCAGATATAGGCGGCGTGCTCCGGCGGGATCGGCTTCTTCTTCGCGCGGCAGCGCTCCAGCACGGTGCGCATGTCCTTGCCGTCGACATGCTCCATCGCGATGAAGTACTCACCGTGTGCGCGCGCGAACTCGTAGACCCGCGCGATGCCGTGGTGACGCAGCACGCTGGCGATCTTGGCCTCGTCGACGAGCATCTGGATGAAGTCGTCGTCCTCGGCGAGGTGCGCGAGCACGCGCTTGACCGCGACGAGGTGCGGCGTGCCATTGGCGTCGAAGGTCTTGGCTCGATAGATCTCGGCCATGCCTCCGAACGCAATGCGATCGAGGAGGTGGTAGCGGCCGAGCTGCTGAGCCCTTCTCACCGGCGTCGACCAGCGTAGCACGCCGTGGCGTAACCGCCGAGATCCGCTATGCTACGCGGCATGTCTCGCTTTGCCGTCCTAGCTCTTCTGATGGGTGCATGTGCCGCTTGCGGCAAGGGGGCCAAGTCCTCTGGGGACACGCAGAAGTCCGCCGGTAGCGCCGAGACCGTGGAGACAGTCCAGGTCCCGACGGGATCGGCTGCGCCTGGCAGTAAGGGCGGGGCCGACGGCAGCGCCGCGGTCACGGGCGCGCCCGACGACCCGACCAAGCTGAGCTGGGCGACCAAGCAGCGCGCCCAGAATCCCGCCTTCAACCTCAAGCCGGAGGAGGGCACGCTCACGATCGCCAAGGCCGAGGCCAAGGCTGGCGCCGCCGCGACCGCCGAGATCAAGCTCGCTCCCGCGACTGGCTATCACGTCGCGACCGACTACCCGATCAAGCTGTGGCTCGAGCCGCCCGCGGGCGTGACGGTCGATAAGGCGTTCCTGTCCGCCGGTGGCCGCAGCAAGGCGCAGGGCGATGCCGCCGCACTCTCGGAGCAGGGCCTCGCATTTGCGGTCAAGGCGACGCCTGCGGCGGCGGGCTCGTTCGAGATCAACGGCGTGCTCAGCTTCGGAATCTGCGAGAAGGACAGCTGCCATCCGAAGACGCAGCCGATCAAGATCCAGGTCGCCGCAAACTGATACGATCGACGCTCGATGGCTGACCTCCCGCCGGTTGTAAAAGAGACGCTGGTCGGGCTCCATGCCGCGGTCCGCGAGGACTTCACGCGCAATCGCCGCGTGATGTCGTTCTCCGAGTACCTCGCGCTCGCGTTCGCCGAGCCGACGCGCCAGCTGCGCAGCTCGACGCAGTACATCGTCGACTGCTTCGACCACTACGGCACCGAGACGGTGAAGTACCCGTGGGGCGACATCACTCGCTTCAAGCTGTTCGACGCACCGTGGGCCAAGGGCGAGGACCGGCTGTTCGGCCAGGAAATTGTTCAGAACGAGACCTACGACGTGCTGCGCTCGTTCGTGCGCGACGGGCGTCCGAACAAGTTGATCCTTCTCCACGGTCCTAACGGCTCTGCGAAGTCGACGTTCATCCGCTGCCTCGGCCGCGGCCTCGAGAACTACTCGACGCTCGACGAGGGCGCGCTCTATCGATTCAGCTGGATCTTTCCGGCGCAGAAGAGCACCAAGAGCGGCATCGGCTTTGGCGGCGCGGGCGGCCCCTCGCTCGAGTCGATGGACTCGTTCGCGTATCTGCCCGATGACCAGGTCGATGCGCGCCTTGGCGACGAGTTGCGCGATCACCCGCTGCTCCTGATCCCGCTCGGCGAGCGCGACAAGCTCATCGGCAAGCTGCTCGAGAACTACCGCGGTAAGTCGTTCAACGTCAGCGACTACCTGCATTCGGGGACGCTGTCGCCGAAAAACCGCGCGATCTTCGACGCGCTGCTCGCAAGCTACCAGGGCGACTACGTCCAGGTGCTGCGCCACGTCCGGATCGAGCGGTTCGAGGTCTCGCACCGCTATCGGACGGGCTGGGTCACCGTCGAGCCGCAGCTGTCGGTCGATGCGAGCGAGCGCCAGATCACGGCAGACCGCACGCTGGCCGCACTGCCACCGTCGCTGCAGAGCGTGTCGCTGTTCGAGTACGGTGGCGAGGTCGTCGGTGCGAACCGCGGCATGATCGAGTTCGACGATCTGCTCAAGCGCCCGCTCGAGCACTACAAGTATCTGCTCACCACCGTTGAACGTGCCGAGCTCTCGATGGCGAGCTCCACGTTGTTCCTCGACCTCGCGTTCATCGGCAGCAGCAACGATATCCACCTGTCGGCGTTCCGCGAGATCCCCGACTTCCAGAGCTTCAAGGGGCGCATCGAGCTCGTGCGCGTACCGTTCATTCTCGATGTTCGCCACGAGGAGGCGCTGTACCAGGAGCGGCTGCGCGAGGCTGCGGGCGGTCGTCACATCGCGCCGCATACCGCCTACGTCGCCGCGCTGTGGGCCGTGCTGTCGCGCATGCGCAAGCCGCAGATCGAGCGCTATCCGTCGACGCTCGCGGAGGTCATCGGCAATCTGTCGCCGCTCGACAAGACCGATCTCTACACGACAGGGCAGGTGCCCGATGACCTGTCACCCGATCGCGCGCGCGAGCTGGCCGCGCACATCAAGGATCTGTTCCGCGAGAGCGATACGTATCCAATCTACGAGGGACGCGTTGGTGCGTCGCCGCGCGAGATGCAGACCGTGCTGCTCGAGGCTGCCGGTTCGGCGCGCTACGACTACGTGTCGCCACTCGTCGTGCTCGAAGAGATCGTCGAGCTGTGCAAGCAGACGAGCCTGTACGAGTTCCTGAGGCAGGACGTGCAGCCCGGCGGCTACCACGATCACAAGAAGCTCGCCGATGTCG
>JAYVWH010000235.1:0-4146 GCA_043786265.1 Kofleriaceae bacterium
ACCACGTGCGGGCCGAACAGCTCGGCGGTCAGCGCATGAAACGGCACGTACTCGACGAGGCAGTTGCGCTCCATGCAGTCGAGCTTCACCTTCCACCCCGTCGGCTCGCTATCCCAGCTGATCTCGGGCTGCCCGAGCGCATCGCGGCCGATGCGGGGCTCGCCCCATGCACGCGTGAGCAGATCACGTGCGCTCTGTCCCTGCACGATCGCCATGATGCTGGCGACCGTGCCCGAGTCGATGCGCACCGTCAGCTTCACGTCGCTGACGCCAGAGTCGATCACGAGCTCGTTGTGCACACCGGGCCGCTTCGGCTCGTGCAGCGCCGGCACCAGGCGCTGCGCCTCCGCGACCGACATGCCCGGCGACAGCTGCGCGAGCCCGCGCGGCGGCTCGATCGTTGGACCGAAGAACTCGCTCGTCGCCGCCGGCGCGCTATTGCACGCGGCGAGCATGATGACGAGGGTTGTCCGCACGGCCGCAGTGTAGCGCCTCTCGTCGACGAAACGCTCGATCCAGGGCCCACGGGGCACTACGCCTCGTTGGCGGAGGGCGACCCTTTGACGCTACGGAGAGAACACAAGAGGCGTGCGGAATGTGAGCCCCATGCTGCCGTGAACCTTGCCGACATCGGCAACGGTGTCACGTGCGCCGGCCTCGACATAGAGGCCGATCGCGTAGGTGCCGAGGAACAAGCCCCGCGGCTCGATGCCGACGCCGCTGACGAACAGCTCCACGCTGAGCCGGCCCGACGCGCCAAACCCGATCTTCTCGCGATCGAATGCGAAGCTCTTCATGTACTCGCCCCGACCCGACGCCCACGTGCGCCACCAGTCGCCGTGCGAGAGCGTGTGCGCGACCTCCAGATAGGCGCCGCCTTGAACGATCGTGTTCTTGTCGTCGGCGATCGACATGTCTTTGGGCGCCGTGTTGATTGCCCCGAACACGCCGATGCCGACGTCAGTCTGCGTCGGGTTCGGTGACAGCGACGCCCAGTGAATGCCGACCGCGGCCGCGATGCCCGGCGCGGCGCCGCGGTCGCTTCCGATCACGGACGGACCGATGTCGACCTTGAGCGGCATCATGAAGCGCGGGCCCGGGCGGCGGCGATAGCCGCGCGAGCTTCCCGACGGCGTGACCGTGACGGCGGGTGCCGGGCCGGTACGATGGTCGCGGACTTCCTGGGCAAACGCGGGAGCTGCCGTCGCGGTGAGGACGCCGGCAAGTACATAAGCGAAGCGAGCTGACATGGAGATTCCCCTGTCCACGTGGCGTGCCATCAGGCAACCCCGCGGAGCCTGGTCGGCATCGTGAACCCAAGGATACGGGTCAGCCGAGCGTCCGCAGTGCATCCGCCACGATCGTCAGCGCGCGGCGCAGGCGATCCGAAACCCGTGCATGTGCGGCGCGCTCACGAACGCGGCCGAGCGCTTCGAGCACGGGCAGCTCGACCGTGCGCGGGATGTCGAGCCAGAGCGTGGGCCCGCCACCCGGATGCGTCCACCGCACGCCCTCAGGCATGAGACCGCTATCAGTCTGCCGCCGAGACGCGCGAGGCGCTCGAGGCCGCGATCGATCTGAGCCGCATGACGCCGTCGCCGTTCAGCGTCGACAGCTCGCCGAGCATGGGCGCGTTCAACGCACTGCGCGACACACCGATCCCGCGCCGCATCAGCGCGCTCGAGCTCGATCGGATCGCCAGCTCTGACATGATCGCCGCAGGTGCATCCCGACCGGCGGCCACGATCGTGGAGAACGCACCCAAGCGTCGCTGGGTGATCCCGATCCTCGTCGCGTTTGCGATCGTGGGAGCGGGCCTGGGCGCCCTGGTCGCAACACGCGGTGAGGATGCGCCGGCACCCGCCACCCGCATCGAAGACGACGCCTGGGGCAAGACGACTCCCGTTAAGGGCGGCGCACTGCCGCCGTTCTAACAGCGCGTCCAGGGCCAAGATCTGCACCGCGGATCACGTGGTACGGTCACCTCGATGGATCGCAGTTTCGCGCTGACCCCTGGCAAGCGCGTCCTCTATCTCACGAAAGACCCGGAGCGGGTTCGCCAGCAACTTGCCGGAGCGCTCACGCTCCGCATGAATGATGTCGATCCGAGCGACCTGCTCGACGACATCAACACCGACGCGATGACGCCGGCGTGGGTGTGTTTCGACTTTGACCCGCGCGAGATCGCGAAGAACGCTTACGCGGGTCTGATCATCGCCGGTGATCGACTGATCCCGCAGAACGCGCTCGCCGATGGCGGCTTCGAGGTGATCGTCGCTGGCGCGCAGAAGGGCGTCGGCAGCAGCCGGGAGCAGGCCGCGCAGTGCGAAGTGTTCTCGGGCAGCCGGATCGCGATCGCGTCGTCGTTCGCACCGATCCACGCGCGTAACAACATCAACATCGGCCAGTTGATGGGCGATCACACGATGCTGCGCCGCCTCGAAGCCGGTGAGTCGATCCCACTCGCGGAGTTCACGCACGGGCACGACGCGATCACCGCGTTGATCATCGAGAGCGGCGGGCTGCTGCCGTTCTGCGCGCGGCTCGGCCGCAAAGAGATCAGCGTCCCCGCGCCGGGCACCGCGCCGCGTCCGATGACGATCGCCGAGAAGATTCTCGCGTCCAAGCTGCTCCCCGGACAGGGCACGCACGTCAAACCGGGCGACGCGGTGCTCGTGAAAGTCGATGCAGGGTACTCGCACGAGTTCACCACCGCGCAGGTCGACAAGTTCCTCACCGACGAGTACGGCGACTACAAGCTGCAGAACCCGACGAAGTTCGCCGTGTTCGAGGACCACCTGATCTACGCGACGGGCGTCCCCTCGATGGCGAAGTTCGCCGACAAGATCGAGAAGCTGCGCGTGCTGCAGCGTGCGTTCGCCGCGAAGACCGGGGTACGTAACTTCAGCGCGGTCGACGGCGTGTCGCCGGGCATCTGCCATCAGGTCGCGCGCGAGGAGATCATCGATCCGGGCGATCTCGTGCAGGCCACCGACTCGCACACCTGCATGGGTGGCGCATCGGGCGCGCTCGCGTGGGGTGTCGGGGCGACCGAGTATGCGGCGCTTCTGTACTGGGGCTTCACGCCGCTCGCGGTCCCCGAGTCGATCCGCTTCGAGCTGACCGGGCACCTCGCACCGGGTGTGACCGCGAAGGATGTGATGCTCCACATCCTCGCGACCTACGCCAAGCGCGAGGACACACTCAACCGCATCATGGAGTTCGGCGGGACGGGCCTCCTGGCGCTGTCGCCCGACGAGCGCGCGACCCTCGCGAACATGGCGACCGAGTGCTCGGCGCGTGGCGCAGTCATGGAGGTCGACGACACGATGCTGGGCTGGATCGCCGAGCGCCGCCCGGGCACCGATCTAGCGCGCCTCAGAGCCAAGGTCATGCTCCCCGATCCGGGTGCGCACTACGACGGTGGTGTGCATGTGATCGATCTCGCGACCGTCCGCCCGATGGTCGCGACGCCGGGCGATCCCGACCGCGGTGTCGCGAGCGATCCCAAGAATGGCGCGTTGATCACCGAGATCGGCAAGGTCAAGATCGACATCGCCTACGGCGGGTCGTGCACCGCCGGTAAGCGCGACGACGTCGACATGTATGCGCGCGTGATGCGCGAGGCCGAGGCCGCCGGTAAGCGCGTGCCCGAGGGCGTGAAGTTCTTCATCCAGTTCGGCTCGCGCGATGTCGAGACGTACGCGCGTACGCAGGGCTATATCGATCTGTTCCAGCGCACCGGTGTGGAAGTCATCAAGCCGGGATGTGGTGCGTGCATCGGCTGTGGCCCGGGCGTGTCGGACCGTGGTGATCAGGTCACCGTCTCGGCGATCAATCGTAACTACAAGGGCCGGTCTGGTCCGGGCAAGCTCTACCTCGCCTCGCCTCTCACCGTCGCGGCCTCCGCTGTCAGCGGCGAGATCGTCGAGTACGAGGACGGCATGTTCGGCGCACGCGAGAAGTAGGTCTAGATGGCGCGCGCGAAAGCGAAATCCAAAGCGGCGCCCACCAAGGCGAAGGCCAAGAAGCCGAAGCCGAAAGCCAAAGCAACGGCAAAGCCGAACGCGAAGGCGAAGGCGAAGGCGAAGGCGAAGGCGAAGGCGAAGGCGAAGGCGAAGGCGAAGGCGAAGGCGAAGGCGAAGG
>JAYVWH010000236.1:0-3809 GCA_043786265.1 Kofleriaceae bacterium
GGATCGTCCTCGAGAAGCGCATCGTCGTGTCGTACCAGACGAACACGACGATGATCGTGCACCGTCTCCTCGAGGGCGGACCTGCGCGTCTCGAGTTGCGGCCGAGCGTGCAGTTCCGCGGCCACGACGACCTTGTATCGACCGCCGTTCCAGACGCGTATCCGCTCACGGCCTTCGGGTCGCGCATCGAGATCGTGGCACCGAACAACCTGCCAGCGCTGCGACTGCACGTGACCGGCCGCAAGACCTCGTTCGTGCTCGAGCCGCTGATCGTTCCTGACCTCGCATACTCGACCGAGGCAAGCCGCGGCTACGAGTCGCGCGGCAACGTGTTCAGCGCTGGTCGGTTTCGCGCCGACCTCGAGCTCGGTGACGAGACCGCGATGTTCGCGTCGACGGAGTCATGGGACACGCTGCTCACGATGTCGGTCGACGAGACGCTCAATGCAGAGCGAGAACGCCGCCGCCGCTTGCTCGATGCCGCGGTGCTTCCCGCACGCACGGGCCCGGCCGCGGAGCTCGTGCTTGCGGCGGATCAGTTCGTGATCCGACCTGCCGGCCGCCACGATGATCACGTCCGCGCACGTGCGGCCGGTGACGAAGCGTGGACCGTGATCGCCGGCTACCACTGGTTCACGGACTGGGGACGCGACACGATGATCTCCCTCGAGGGCCTCACACTGCTCACGGGCCGCGTTCACGAGGCTGGCTCGATCTTGCGGATGTTCGCGCAGCACATTCGCGACGGCCTCGTCCCGAACATGTTTCCCGAGGGCGCGAACGAAGGCCTCTATCACACCGCCGATGCGACGCTGTGGTTCTTCCACGCGCTCGATCGTTACCTGCGCGCGAGCGGCGATCGCCGAACACTGATCAAGTTGCTGCCGATCCTGCGCGATGTCGTCGAGCACCATCTGCATGGCACGCGCTTCGGTATCCGCGTCGATCCCGACGATGGGCTCATCACGCAAGGTGCGGATGGCTACCAGCTCACGTGGATGGATGCGAAGGCGGGCGACTGGGTCGTCACCCCGCGCCGCGGCAAGGCAGTCGAGCTCAATGCGCTGTGGCACAACGCGCTGCGTCTGATGGCGGACTGGACCGCGCGCACCGGGGATCCGGACGGCGCACGGATGATGGGAGAGCACGCCGACCGCGCGTACACCTCGTTCAACAAGCGGTTCTGGAATCCAGACACCGGCCATTTGTTCGATGTGGTCGACGGCCCCGACGGCACGAATGATCCGGCATGCCGGCCCAACCAGCTGTTCGCGATCTCGCTGCCACATCCGGTGCTCGATCCCAGGTGCTGGCAGCCGGTGCTCGAGGTCGTCGAGCGCGATCTCGTCACGCCGACTGGTCTACGTTCGCTATCGCCGCGCCACCCGGACTACAAGGCGACGTATCACGGAGACCTGCTGACGCGCGACGCGGCCTATCACCAGGGAACGGTGTGGAGCTGGCTGATCGGTCCGTACGTCGATGCCGCGTTGCGCGTGCGCCCCGACGATATCGCCGGCCCCCGCGCCCGGCTCGAGGGGTTGATCGCACACCTCGGCGATGCCTGCGTCGGATCGATCAGCGAGGTGTTCGACGCGCAACAGCCCTACACACCTGGCGGTTGCATCGCACAAGCGTGGGGCGTCGCGGAGCTACTCCGCTGTCTCGTGCAACTCGCGCGCTGACCTCAGGCCTGCGCGAGGCGGCCTTTGCGGCGCAGCTCGGCGATCTGTTCGGTGAGCTGCTGTTCGACGAGCTCGTCACGCAATGCGGGCCGCGCTTCGAAGTACGCCTTGTAGGCGCGGCGTACGAATGTATCGAGGTCGATGTCCTGCTCGACCGTCAACGCAGCCGCGCGTGAGAGCAACTCGCTCACCCTCACGTCCGGTGTCTTCACGGTTCGATTTCCCATAGGGCCAAGGAAACCATCAATCTCGTGCGAAGCAACTGCCTGGTTGGATAGGCAATTCTAACCCCAGAGTTCGGCTGTGTTGATCCTGCGTAGGCGTAAGCGTCAACCGCGATGGCGACACTCGCTCGCAGCACGTGCCGCGAGTGTCACACGAGCGGTATCTACATGCCTTCGATCGTAACTTTGTTCATCTTGATCGCCGTCTTGGGACGGTCGCCCGCGGCAACGGGCGTCGTCTGGATCTTCGTCACGACGTCCAGACCGGAGGTGATCTTGCCGAACACCGGGTGCTTCGACGCACCCGGGCTGAACCAATCGAGGTACGCGTTGCCGGAAGGGTTCGTGTTGATGAAGAACTGCGCGCCACCCGAGTTCGGGCGGCCGGTATTCGCCATCGACAACGTGCCCGGCTCGTTCGAGAGCTTGTGCGCGGGCGGGTGCTCGTCCTGCACGTTGCCGAGCGGCGAGTTGCCGGTGCCGCAGCGCGGGCTGTTCGGATCCTTCGAGTACTCGCACCCGAACTGGATCATGAAGTCCTTGATCACGCGGTGAAAGTGCAGGCCATCGTAGAAGCCCTGCTTCACCAGCTTGATGAAGTTGTTGGCCGTGACAGGCATCTTGTCGAGATAGATCTCGGCCTGGAATGTCCCGAGGGAGGTGTCGAAGGTCGCAACCGGGTTCGCCATGCCCCGGGCTTATCATTTTTCTCGTGGTCGGTGCGCGGCTTCGCCGCGTCATTGTTCCCTTCCCCCGACCCGTAAAGCCCGGATGCGTTTTGCAGATGGCTCTAGTTCACGCCGTCGATCGCGAGCGCGATCATCGCGATCAGTTCCTGCGCCTGTTGGTTCTCGACGTTGGCGGCAATGAACTCGTGGAGCGGGAGCTGGGCCGTCTCGAGGTTCTTCATCGGATCGCCGCGCGCGGCACCGTCGAGGTCTTCATAAGTCAGCGTCCGGATCCTGCCGCCGGCGCGCTGATACGCCTGGGCGACCAGAGCACAGTGGAAGATCACACCGATCACGCCCTCGGCCCCGCCGAGCTCGCGTTCGTGGGCGCTGAGGAACTGCGCGACCGGAGGCTGCGACTGCACGAAACCACCGACGAGGACCGATGCGTAATTCGGATCACCCATCTTGGCGGATGCTTCCTGCACGACAGATGCGACTTGCTCCTTCGTGAGCTTCATGTGGGCACGGTTGTCCCCAGGGGTCGGCGCAGGTCCGCCCCCTTCCATATGGGCCCCAGGGGGACTCGCCTGGACTCGATCATGGGGTGATGCTACTTCGCATAGCAGGGCCCCGTCGAGAAACTCGTGACCCAGACCGCAACGCATAGACCGCTGGGCGAGGCTTTCTCGACCGGTGCATCGTGGCTCTCGCGCGCGGTGAGCGCTTCGGTCGTGCTGCACCTGCTCGTTGCGCTCGTCGGCTGGCGCATCCTGCGGCACAGCGATGACACGGTCGTCACCACCGTCGACATCGAGATCGCGCCGCCGCCACCGCAGGCCGAGGCGCTGCCGGCTGAGGTCGCCCGCCCGCCGGAGTCGGCCCCGGCCGCTCAGGAAAATGCGGCAACAACGCCGACGCAAGATCCGGTCGAGGATGATCCGTACGCACTGTCAGACGCGGGTGTCGATGCTGCCGTCGACGCCGCGGTCGCCGATGCCGGCGTGAAGAAGCGGCATCGCGCCGATGCCGGTGTGGATGCCGGCGCCGCCGACGCTGGCAGTGATGCGATGTCGCTGAACGTCGCGACGGAGATGGAGACGCTTCGTGACGGTGGTCTCGCGGCGCTGCCGATCGACGGCGGTGCCACCGAGGGCGATGACGCAGGCACGCAGGTCGCGACCACCGAGTCGGGCTCCGGTAGCGGTTCCGGTGCGGGCACCGGCTCGGGC
>JAYVWH010000237.1:0-3236 GCA_043786265.1 Kofleriaceae bacterium
CAGCTCTGCCTCGCGCTCTACGCGATATAGATCCACATGCCACACGACGAGCCGACCACCGGGGTATTCGTTGACGAGCGAGAACGTCGGGCTCGTCGCTGCGCCACCACCGAGCGCCGCGACCAGGCCAGCCACCAGCGTGGTCTTGCCCGCACCAAGGTCACCGATCAACGCGATGCAGTCGCCGCCTTGCATCGCAGCGGCGAGCCGTGCTCCGGCCGCCGTTGTCGCATCCGCATCGGCGAGCGTGATCACCACTCGGCGAGCTTGTCGTCCCAGTGGTCCGCTGCCTGCGCGATCGAGTGCAGGATGTCCTCGAACTCCTCGTAGTCGAGACCGTCGAGACCACGCAGGATGCGCAGGTAGAGATCGTTTGTCTGCGGATGCAGCGAGAACGCGGCATCACCAGTCTCGAGGAACGACGCCGCGAGCAGCCGCTTGGCCTTCGCCTCGTCGAGCACCGGCTGCTTGGCGACGCGCGCGAGCAGCAGCAGCACGTTCTTGTCGGCGAGCACGTGGATGCTGACGACCGCCGAGCCGCGCTGCACCTGACCGACGCCTTGATCGTCGAGCGGCGGCAACGTCAGGTTGCGCTCGCGGCCAAACCGGTCGAGGAACGCCCCGATGCGCGCGCGGTGGTCGACGAGCTCGCCGTCATCTGCAGCCATGCCGCGAACATACTACGAGCGCTTTGCGGATTCGTCGTCGCTGGCGATGTCGAGTGCGCTGAGGTCCACCTCGCCCTCGCCCATCGGAAACGGCGGCGTCCAGCGCGGCTGGCGGGACCGGACACTGGCGCGCGGCGCCGGCGGCTCCGCGAGATCGAGCACCAGCGCGGCGAGCTCGGCGGTGACCTCGGCGCTACTCGGTCGATCGAATCGCTCCCACGCGAGCATCTGATCGACGAGCCCGGTCAGCTCGGGCGGTGCATCGGGGCAGCGAACCTCGGTCGGCACGATCTGCACGTCGCCACCCGCGCCGAGCGCGGCAAATGAGGCCCCGAATGCGTCCCGTGGGGCAAACGGCAGCTCGCCGGTCAGCGCCTGGTACGCGATCACGCCAAGCGAGAAGACATCGGCGCGATCGTCGACCGCCCCGCCATCGACCAGCTCGGGAGCCGCGTAGTCGCGAACATCAGGATTGGGCATCGGCGCCGACGTGTCGTGAACGCGGGCGTCGCTCCAGTTGACGATGCATAGCGGATAGCCGCGCGACCGGTTGGTGATCACGATGAGATCGGGACGCAGCCCGCAGTGCACGACACCGCGCCGGTGCGCGTGCTCGAGGATCTCCGCGATATCGCGCAGCAGCACGACCGCGTTGGCGGGCTCGACTGGTCCCTCGGTCACCAGATCCGCGACCGTCGCACCCGTGATGCGCTCGTGCGCAAACCAGGGACGGCGATCAGGGAGCAGGCCCGATTCGTACACGCGGACAGTGCCCGGATGCTCGAGCGCCTCCAGGATGCAGGCCTCGCGCAGCAGCTGGATCGCGAGTGGTCGCGGCGGCTGCACCTCGTCCATGACTTTCACGATCGCGCGACGAGGCAGTACGAGATGGCGTGCCTCGTAGACGATGCCCGTGGCATCCCGACCCAGTTCCGCTTCGATCCGGTAATTGCCGATTCGGTCCACTACAAGGCGTTAATACCGCGAACCGACGGTGATGGGTACAGCCGACCACGAAGGAAGCCGACCTCGCGATCGGATGCCTGTGCTCCCACGTCACAAGTCGCGTCCGATCAGCACAGCCGGACCCGCCGCCGCGGTATAGAGAGCCGTGCTGAGGAGGTCGCTACTCGTCGCCTTGGCACTGTCGCTCGCTGCGAGCGGCTGCCAGCCGCACCACGGTCCGCCGCGCGTCAAGAAGCTGCCGAAGCGGGACGACACTCCCGCCCTCCGCGGAGGTGGCCCGGCGCGCTCGCCACGGATCGCCGGCTACACGATCGAGGCGCGTCTCGACAGCACGCGCCATACGATCACAGCGACGGAGAAGCTGGTGTGGACCAACACCGGGGGCAGCGCGGTCACCGACCTGCCGCTGCACCTCTACCTCAATGCGTTCAAGAACGAGCAGTCGCTGTTCATGCGGACGTCGGGCGGCGAGATGCGCGGCGACCACGCGAGCGACACCGGCTGGGGCTGGATCACGGTCGACGCACTCTCGATCGGCGGCACCGACCTGACGAGCAAGCTGACCTATCCGCACCTTCCCGACGAGACCGTTGCCGTGGTTCCGCTCGCGCAACCGGTCGAGCCCGGCTCGACGGTCGAGGTCCAGATCAAGTTCACCGCGCAGCTCCCCGAGGTGTTCGCGCGCACCGGTTACAAGGGCGACTTTCATCTCGTCGGCCAGTGGTTCCCGAAGGTCGGCGTGCGGGTCGGGCCGCCGGGCAACGAGCACTGGGAGTGCCAGCCACATCACGCGTTCACCGAGTTCTTCGCCGACTTCGGCAACTACGACGTCGCACTCACGGTGCCATCGACGTTCGTGATCGCGGCGACGGGCGTGCTCGTCAGCGCGACCGAGGCGCCCGGCCAGACTCGCACGTTCACCTATCACGCCGAGGACGTGCACGACTTCGTGTGGATGGCCGACCCGTTCATGGTGACCGACGCGACGGGCAGGACGCCATTCGTCGCCAAGGCGAAGGTCGAGGATGGCGAAGTCGAGGTCCGCGTCTACGCGCGCAAGGAGCAGGCAGAGTTCGCGAAGCGGCACCTGCAGGCTGCTGTCGGTGCGATCGAGCGATTCAGCGCCGCGTACGTGCCGTACCCGTGGCCGATCATGACGGTGATCGATCCACCGGTCGACGCGCCGGGCGCGATGGGGATGGAATATCCGACGCTGGTCACGACCGGTGGCGACGCCTGGTGGGCGCGACCCGGCGTGCGCGTCCCCGAGTACTTCACGGTGCACGAGGTCGGCCACAACTGGTTTCAGGGCATGCTCGCGTCGAACGAGGTCGACGAGGCCTGGCTCGACGAAGGCCTCAACGAGTGGGCCGATGCGATCGTGATGCGCGAGCTCTACGGCCAGCGCGCGAGCGGCGGCAACTGGGGCGACTGGCAGACGGACGTATCGACTTTCCGTCGCGCGATCGCCGACGATCCATCGAAGCTCGCCGCGCCGATCGCGACCGCAGGGCCCGCGTTTCCCGACGCATACACCTACCAGATGGTCACTTACTACTCGACCGCGCGCGCGCTCGAGACTCTCGAGGCCCACGTAGGGAC
>JAYVWH010000238.1:0-10557 GCA_043786265.1 Kofleriaceae bacterium
CGTTGCGAACGCGTTGCCCAAGCTGCCTCAGATCGCCGCGGCGCTCGAGCAAGGTGATCTGACGTTCACCGGCGCGCGCGAGCTCGTGCGGGTCGCAACGCCCGACACCGAGCAAGTGTGGTTGGGCGCGACGAAGGGCATGAACGTGCGGGAGGTCGAGCAGGCAGTGTCGGGGCATCAGCGCGGCGAGCTGCCAACCGATCCGCCGGACCCGAGGTTGCAGACGCGGGTCCTTCGGTACGAGGTGCGCGATGACGTGTTCGCGCTGGAGCGGCAGGTCAAACAGATCCTGTACAAGGAGCGCGGCAGCCGGCTCGACGACAGCGACTTCATGGAGGCGCTGTTTCGCCTGATTCTCGACGGCGTGCGGCCGGTCGATAACAACGAGAATGAGATGGAAATGGACCGCAATATCGACCGTGATGCGCGCGGATCGACCGGCGCTGTGATCGTCGCGAGCGGTGAGATGGCGGGTGATGCCGCCCCTGCCGATGCGCTGGACGAACATGTAACGAACGCGGGCGTGACGAACCTGCCAAACGCGAGCACCGCGAACGGGAACACCGCGAACGGGAACACCGCAAAGGGGAACGCCGCAAAGCAGAACGCCGCAAAGGGCCCGGCGAGCAAGAGCATTCACGATCCGGATCCGCAGCAGTACCGCACCACGCCGGCTTACCAAATCGCGGTGACCGTGTGCCAAAGCTGCAAGCGCGGCTGGCAGGATGGAGCCGGTGTTGTCGTCGAGGTTTCACCCGCGGTCGTGGATCGTGCGCTGTGTGATGCACAGGATCTTGGCGAGATCGACGGTGACCATATTCAGCGGGCCAAGCAGGTCATCCCACCTGCAGTGCGTCGCACGGTGATGCGGCGAGACCACGGGATGTGCCAGGTGCCCGGATGCCGCGCGATGTCGAACGTCGACGTTCACCACATCATTCATCGCGAGCACGGTGGGACCCACAGCGTCGAAAATATGGTGACCATGTGCGAGTCACACCATCTCGCAGCGCACGATGGAACGATCGTCGTGCATCGGGTCGCCGGTGAGATCAGGATTGTCCGCGAAGGTCGTAACGATTTCACTCGGGTCACCCGCGCCATCGAGACCGCGCGGGTGTTGCGCGAGCGCGGGTATAGTCGCGAGGTCGTTCGTGATGCGGTCGAGAAAACGCGCGCCCACGTGGGCACGACTGATCTGAATCTCGCGCAGTGGATCGAGATCGCAGAACGATATCGGCAAACCGCAGCAGATGCGTGATAGGCGAGCGCCCGTCAGCGGGTCATCGCGACCGCCCCGACATGCCCCTCACTTTCAACCGAGCTGATGGTCGCGAACGACAGCGCCACGGCTAACCTGCGCTGCACGTGTTGGCGTTCCGGGTCGCATGCGAGGCGGCCGCGGGCGGTCACCCCTCGAACACCTTGGTGGACCTTTGCAAACACGTCGGACTGCTCCAGCAACCATCGTCAGCCCGCGTGTGACATACAGATGTTGACGTGCGGACTCACTTTCTTGCAGAGCTCAGCATCGAGGGCCGAGACATGGTGTTGTCGATCGAGCCCAACTTCGACTTCTACCGGGCTGACCGCGTCTCCCGTCTGGTGATCGAATCGAGTGGCTCTGTGCGCATGGTGCTCGACCTCGCCTACGAGGGACCGCGGCAGACCTACGACCTGCGCCTCGCGTTCGACGGGATCCGCGAGCTCGTGCTCCCGCCGATGTCGCCGTTAATGTTTCTGCCCGAGCTGGAGCTCGAGGACGTCAGCGCATCGATGCTGGAGGGCATTCGGTTCGAGGCGGTGTCCCAGTTCGAGCGTCGGTTCCGGTGCGCGTGCCTCGAGATCTCAGTGCTCGAGTTTCGACCGATCGGTGGAGAAGAAACACGTGAGGCTTAGCGGGGCGCGCCCGTCTCGCGGTCGAGCGTCTCCATGAGGAGACGCTTCAGGCCGGGCAGGGCGGGGTCGTCGCCGAGATCGTTCGTATCCTCGACATCGTCGAGACGGAACAGGCTCCACGCATTCGCCTCGCGATCCCAGATCGCCTTGTAGGGCGGCTGCACGACCGCTGCCATGTCGCGCTTGATCTGACGATCGTGCGGTAGCTCGATCAGGATCGGTCGCTCGGGCGCGGGCTGACCGCGCAAGGCGCCGGCGAGTGACCGACCATTGACGCCTGGTGGTGTCGTTGCACCCGCGAGGTCGAGGATGGTCGGCATCACGTCGACGAGACTGACGGGCGTGGTGACGACGCGCGGAGCTAGATTCGGGACACGGATGATCAGTGGCACGCGCACGACCTGATTGTAGAGGCTGCGCGCGTGGAAGCGGATGCCGTGCTCGCCGAGCTCTTCACCGTGATCGGCGGTGATGACGACGATCGCGTTGGGATCGAGCTCCTCGAGCAAGCGACCGATCTGTTGGTCCGCGAAAGCGACCTCGCGATCGTAGCGATCGGAGTCGGAGCTACCGAGATCGGGACCGGAGGGGGCCTCGTAGGGCGAGTGAGGCTCGTAAAGGTGGATCCACAAGAAGAATGGCGGCGTCGCGGCGGAGCGGTACCAGGTGAGCGTGTGATCGATCACGACGTCGGCATTCGACTGCCCGGCGCGCTGCATGCGCACGGAGTCTGCGGTTGCATCGACGGTGCGGAATCCGACGAGCTCTTCGTCGGCGATCGCGAAGCGTTCGCAGCAGGTGATCGCCGCGGTGTCGTAGCCAGCCGCGCGCAGCTGGGTGGCCAGGGTTGCCGCATCGGCAGCTGGATGGAACCGCGCGGTGTGGAGCGATGGGATCGCACAGCGCGTCGATGGGCATGACGTGAAGGTCTGCGCGAAGCGGGTGCCCGTCGCCGCGAGCTTGTCGATCACCGGGGTCTTGCGCGCGTAGCCGTAGGCACCGAGGCGATCGGCACGCAGCGCATCGATGGAGATGAGGACGATGCTCGGCTTGGTTGCGAGCGGCACAGCGGCGGTCGGCACAAGGGCAGCGGCGGCAACCGCATCCGCGCCACTGCAGTTCTCGTCGATTCCATTACCGGGGATGTCGACCGCACCTGGATGACGCGCGGGGTTCGCGTCGTCGCAGTCGGCACCACCGACGCTCGCGCCCGGGAATCCATCACCATCGTGATCGGCGACTTGCCACACGACCTGCGCCGTCAGCTGACTCGGTGCACCGTGCTCGACGATGGCCATGCGCGCCGAGGGAAGCGAGCCGAGGGACCACGTTCCGAGCAGACCGCCGATCGCCGCGACGACGGCGCCCCATCGTGCGACGCGACGCGATGCCACGCGCACGAGCATCATCACGATGATCGCTGCGACGAGGACGAGGCCGAGCGTTACCGGAGCTACGTCGAAAGCAGGGACAGCCCGACGGATCGCGAGCGTGGGAACGAGGACACCGAGAGCGAGCGCGACCGCCAGCGACGCGGTACCAAGTGTGCCGTCGAGGAGGGTGGAGGGCAGGCGAGGGCGCAGGGCGCGATCGAGGGTGTGTGCACCGACCGCGAGCAGCACCGTGAGGACGAGGTCGGTGACCACGACGACCGCACCGATCGCATCGGAGTCGTGGAACCGGTACGAGGTGTGCGCCCACGCGAAGATGCGGAACGCCGCGAACGCGACCAGCGTGACGACGATCGTGATGAGACCGGCGAGCCAGGCGGCGTGGACCCGCGCGGCACCGCCTGCGCGCAGATCCCGCGTCCACGCCGCGACCAGAGGGACTCGCAAGAGGATCGCGAGGCCCGCGCGCACGACCAGCCCCGCCGCGATCAGCCCGACGGTGGCCGCGGCGGCGATCGCGGCCGCGCCTGAGAGCCCCGCGTGTCCAGCCCACGCGACGCGGATGCCTTCGACAAGGCCGACGAGCAGACCCGCGAGCACCGCCTCGATGACGGCGTCGCGCGCGTGGGTCAACCGCTGCATCGCATGCCATATACCGCGCCGGCCGGGTCAGCGGTTAGCGACGGCAAACCCAAAGCCATCGTGTTTCCGATGCCAGCGGCGGTCGCCGAGACGATCGGCGAGCTTCGTGTCGCGACGCTGCTGCGCTTTGTCGAGCTCAAGCTCGCTCCGGCTGAAGAATGCTGACCGCGGCGTCGCGGTTCCCGGCGCCGGCCGGGTCTGCCGTTAGTGATAGGCTCGGCCGCGATGGGTGTGCGACGTCTTGCATTGCTGTTGCTGCTCGTAGCGGCGTGTCCGGCGAAGTCGACCGCGCCGGCGACACAGACCGTGGCCTCGGGACCCGCGACGGGATCGGGTAGCGGTAAACGGCTCGTCGCGCCGGATTCGCCCGTGACGGCCGGCTCGGCGACACCGCCGCCGCCTGCGCCACAGGGGCCCGCGTCGAACGCGACGCTTGCCGAGGCCGGCATCGAAGCGACGGCACTCGATCGCAGCGTTGACCCGTGCGTCGACTTCTATCAGTTCGCGTGTGGCGGGTGGTTGCAGGTCAACCAGATCCCGGCGGACCGCTCGAACTGGGGGCGGATGTCCGAGCTGGACGACAAGGTGCTCGCGCAGCTGGTCGCGACGGTCGAGGAGGCGGCGAAGAAGCCGGGCGACAAGCTCGGTGACTACTACGCATCATGTATGGACGAGGCGGCGATCGAGAAGGCAGGCACCGCACCGATCAAGGCGCTGCTCGCGAAGACGCAAGGCGTGAAGGACCCCAAGACGTGGTTCGCGACGCTGACCGAGTTGCACAAGGCAGGCATCAGCGCGGCTTGGCGCCCGTCGGCGGATGCCGGCCTCGACGACGCGAGCCGCAACGTGACGTGGCTCGACGCTGGTGGCCTGGGCCTGCCCGACCGCGACTACTACGACAAGCCGGAGCACGCATCCGTGCTCGCTGGCTACAAGGAGCACGTGCAACGCATGCTCGGGCTCGCCAAGGTGGCCAAGCCGGATGCCGGTGCCGCCGATGTCGTCGCGATCGAGAGCTCCCTCGCAAAGGTCACCAAGACGTCCGTCGAGAAGCGTGACCCGTACGCGATGAACAATCCGTTCGACCTCAAAGGGCTCGCGAAGCAGACGAAGTCGGTCGACTGGAAGGCGTACTTCAAGGCGTTCGGCATCACACCTAGCGCGAAGGTCCTCGTCGGAACACCGAAGTTCTTTGCGGCGATCGACCGGCTACGCAAGGACTTCAAGCCGACACAGTGGGCGAGCTACTTCACGTATCACCTGCTGATCGACACCGCGCTTGGATTGCCGAAGGCATTCGACGACGAGGCGTTTGCCCTCGAGCGCCTCGTCGAGGGCACACCCGAGCGGCAGCCGCGCGGGAAGCGGTGCATCCAGTCGGCGTCGAAGTGGCTCGGTGAGCTTGTCGGCAAGCAGTACGTCGACAAGTACTTTCCGCCCGCCTCGCGGCAGACCGCGAAGACACTGTTCGACGCGGTCGCCGGCGTGATGAACGAGGAGCTCGGTGGCCTCGAGTGGATGAGCCCGGCGACCCGTAAGGTTGCGCAGGACAAGCTTGCCAAGATCGTCCCGATGATCGGCTTCCCCGACAAGTGGCGCAACTACGACTTCGTCGTCAAGCGCGACGACTTCGCCGGCAACATCCTTCGCGGCGCGACGTTCGAGACCAAGCGCGTGCTTGCGAAATCGGGCAAGCCGTACGACCGCGGCGAATGGTGGTCGAACACGTTCGACATCGACGCCTACTACAATCCGAGCGCGAACAACACGGCGCTGCTCGCGGGCATCTTGCAGGGCGTGTTCTTCGGCGCCGATCGGTCGATCGCGGCGAACATGGGCGGCATCGGCATCGTGATCGGCCACCAGCTAACGCACGGATTCGATGATCAGGGCGCGAAGTACGACGCGCAGGGCAATCTCAAGAACTGGTGGGCCGCCGACGACAAGGCGAAGTTCGAAGCCAAGGGCCGCTGCGTCGCCGACCAGTACGCCACGTTCGAGGTGCTGCCGAAGCAGTTCATCAACGGCGACCTGACATTGGGCGAGAACATCGCGGACATGGGCGGCGCGAAGATGGCGTTCAAGGCGTATCGCGCGCTTCGCAAGGCTGCAGCGACGCCGGTCGTCGCCGACGGCTTCACCGAGGATCAGCTGTTCTTCCTCGGTGCTGGCCAGGTCTGGTGCAGCAAGCAGCGCAAGGAAGAGTCTCAGCGCCGGCTAACGATGGACCCGCACTCGCCGCCGCGGTTCCGCGTGTATGGCGAGCTGCGCAACCTTCCCGAGTTCGCACAGGCGTTCTCGTGTGCCGCCGGCACTCCGATGCGTCCGGCCCACAGCTGTTCGGTATGGTGACCATGAAGAGACTCGTATTGTTGATTGCTGTCGTCGCCTCGTGCCGCCAGGCAGGGAAGGGGTCGTACTTCGCCAAGCCGGGCTTCACCGGCCGCAGCCATCCGACGCCGACGCAGGCTGCGCTGGCTAAATCACCCAGCCTCGCGCCGGACCAAAAGTTTTTGGCGGACTGCCGGTCGCCGCTCGACCAGGCGAGGAAAGGTATCGCCGCGATCCTCGCGCTCTCTGGCGTCCACGCCGCCGATAACACGCTGGCGCCGTTCAACGACGTCACGCGCAACATCAACAACGCCGGCGAGTGGGCCCACCTCCACGCAGAGGTTCACCCGGACGCGAAGATTCGCGACGCCGCGCGCACGTGCGAGCAAGAGGTCTCGACGTTCGCGTCGGCACTGATGCTCGACAAGCGGCTCTACGACGCGATCAAGTCGGTCGACGTCAGCCTCGCCGATCCGAACACGAAGCGGTTCGTCGCCATCACATTGCGCGATTTCAGGCGTGCCGGGGTCGAGCTCGATGATAACGGCCGCGCCCGCATCAAGACGATCGACGACGAGATCACCAAGCTCGGTCAGCAGTTCAGCCAGAACCTCGACGAGGATGTCCGCCGCATCGAGATCAAGGACGCCGCGAAGCTCGCCGGCCTGCCGCCTGATTACATCGCTGCCCACAAACCCGACGCGACTGGCACGATCAAGATCTCGACCGATTATCCCGATTTCTACCCGTTCATGACGTACGCGGACGACGACGAGCTCAAGCGCCAGCTCTACGTCGCGTTCCGCAGCCGCGGTGACGCCAAGAACGAGGCAGTGCTGCAGCAGGTGCTCACGCTGCGCGCGGAGAAGGCGCTGCTGCTCGGGTTCAAAGACTGGTCGGACTATCAGAGCGACGACAAGATGCTACACGGCGGCAAGGCAGCCCAGCAGTTCCTCGATCGCGTGCAAGGCCTCGTCGGCAAGCGCGCGAAGAAGGACTACGACGAGCTGCTCGCGCAGAAGAAGAAGACGGACAAGACCGCGACCGACGTCACCGAGTGGCAAAAGGCGTACTTCGAGAATCAGCTCAAGCGGGACAAGTACGCGGTCGACACCACCGAGGTCCGCAAGTACTTCGAGTTCGAGAAGACCCTCGCGGGCCTGCTCGACATCACGTCCGCGATCTACGACATCAAGTACCTGCCCGTCGAGAAGGACCAGCGGGCGTGGCACCCGGACGTCACAGTGTTCGACGTGATGCGCGGCAACGAGAAGCTCGGCCGGATCTTCCTCGACATGCACCCGCGTGCCGGCAAGTTCAAGCACGCCGCCGAGTTCCCGATGGTCGACGGCGTCAAGGGCGTGCAGCTCCCCGAGGCTGCGCTGATCTGCAACTTCCCCGATCCGCACAAGGGACTCGCGCTGATGGAGCACGCGGACGTCGTCACGATGTTCCACGAGTTCGGCCATCTCATGCACCACATCCTCGGCGGGCAGCAGGTGTGGGTGCGTCAGAGCGGCGTCGCGAACGAGCTCGACTTCATCGAGGCACCGTCGCAGATGTTCGAGGAGTGGGCGTGGAACCACGAGGTGCTGTCGCGGTTCGCGAAGAACATCGACACCGGCGAGGCGATCAGCAAGGAGCTCGTCGACAAGATGCGCAAGGCCGACAGGTTCGGCAAAGGTGCGTGGGCCGCGCAGCAGCTGCTGTACTCGGCGCTGGCGCTGCGCCTGCACCAGGACAGCCCGGGCAAGCTCGATCAGGTCGGCCTGCTGCGCACGCTGCAGAAGAAGTACTCGCCGTTCGCGCACGTCGAGGGCACCAAGCTGCATGCCTCGTTCGGTCACCTCGTGAGCTACTCGTCGATGTACTACACGTACATGTGGAGCCGCGTGATCGCCCGCGATCTGCTGACGCCGTTCGAGAAGAAGGGTCTGATGGCCACCGACGTGACCTACGCGTATCGCGACAAGGTACTCGTGCCCGGCGGTACCAAAGATGCCGCCGATCTCGTGAAGGACTTCCTCGGCCGCCCATACAACTACCGCGCGTTCGAGAAGTATCTCAGCGACAACTAGTAATCGTACCCGGCGAGGATCGACAACCACATGATGGTGTCGGTCGCGCCGGGCGGCGGCGCCGTGGTGGTGCTCGTGTTCGAGAATGTCCAGCTGTACTTCGCGTAGGCGAATTCGGCGCGGGCGCCGACCGGACCGAGCTTGGTCCGCACGCCAAGCTTGAAGCCGTAGCCGCTCGCGTCGGCGCTGTCGGCGCGGTTGGCGAGCTCGCCACCGTCGAGGACGATGCGATTCTCCGCGGCAATGTACGGCTCGAATGCCGCCACGTAGGACACCTTGCCGCCGATCCTGAGCGACTTGTAATCAGCCGACGGGACCATGTCGAGCACGGTCGCGTTATCCGCGCTGAACTCCAGCTGGTCGCGCACGTAGCCGCCGCTGACCTCGAGGCCGATCGAGCCGAACACCCACTTCTGCCGCAAGCTGACCTCGAGTGCGCCCCAGAACGTCGACGCGCCAACGTCGGTCACCATGCCCATGCTCTCGCGTGTCACTTGCTGGTGCGTGACCGCGAACTGGAACCGCGCGAACAGCGACAGACCGCGCAACGGCTTCACACCGAGCATGCGGCCGGGCCACAGCTCGACCGCGGGTCCGAGGACGATCTCGCCGTCGTTGTTGAACGGGTTCGTGCCGTCCGTGTACGAGAACCGGCGAAAGCCGATGTCCATCGCGAGGCCGGCCTCGAGGTACGGGGCGCGCTGGGCCGGCACGGCAGGCTCGGAGACTTCGCCGCCGCCGTCGGTCCCGCTTCCGTCGTTACCGCCCTCGGGGTGCTCCTCGTCGCTGCCGCTGCCGCTCTCTTCACCGCCGCCGGTATCGGCCACCGCGACAGCCGTGGACCCGCCGCTGTATTCGATCTCCACGGCGTCGTTCGCGACGACATCGACCATCTCGGTCTGGGTCTTGCCGTTGAACGTGATGACGACGCTCACCGGCTCGGCGGGCACCTCGATCTCCATCGGTCCCTTGCCGACCTTGCCCTTGTCCTCGTCGTTGACCTTGACCGAAGCACCCTTGGGCGCATTTAGGATCCGGATCGTCCCGACCGCGCTGACCAGCTTGACGGACACGGGCATCGGCCTCGAGCCCTTCGTGACCGTGACGGGGACAAACTCGGGGCCGTACTTCGCGAGCTGGACAATGATCGTTCGCGCTCCAACCGCGACATCGATCGTGCACGGGGTCGCCTCGCACTTCGCGCCGTTGCCGACATCATCGATATAGACGGTCGCGCCTGGTGGAGTCGACTCGACGCGCACCTTGCGCGTCGGGCCTGCACCCACGACGCTGACCATGCCCATGACGAGCACGGCGGCTTGCAGCAGCCGTCCCATGCGTAAATGATAACCCGTCGATTGGCTCCGGGCCTCAATGAACCCCACATGACCAAAGAGGTGTTTCGCCTGGCGGGGTTATTGGCCGCCCTCGCGCTTGCCACCAGCCGGATCGGCCTGGTCGGGCACGAGCTGATTGGTCACGGGGGCGTCGCCCTGGCGGCGGGGGCCACGATCACCCATGTCGAGCTGTTCTACTTCGGTGGGGGCTGGATCCGGTACACGCTGCCAGCCCCGAGTCTCGCGAGCACGCTCGCCATCATGATGGCCGGGATCGCGTTCGAGCTGGTCGTTGGCGCCGCGTTGTGGCTCGCGGTGCGCGGGCCGGGGCTGGGCCGCCGGATCGCACGCGGGGTCGGGACGGCGCTCGTGGTCCACGCGACCTGGTACCTCGCGACCGGTGCGTTCAACGGCTTTGGCGACGGCCTGATCCTGTATCGCCGTCTCGGCGATGCACGGGTGGCGGTCGCGATTGTCGCTGGCGCCATGACATGCACCGCGGTGTTTCTCGGCGCGCGCTCGTTGACCGGGCCGCTCGTGCGCACGCTTCCGGGCACGTTGCGCCAGCGTGCGATGGGATTCGCGGTCGCTGCCCTGCTCGGCGCTGGCCTGCACGCCGTGCTGACGATCAGTGAGATCAAGCTCCGCAGCGACCCCACCTACGCCCAGATGATGCGGCCAGAGCGGGACCGGCGGATCGCGATCGAGCTCGCCGAGTGGCAGCGCCGGCAGGCCGAACAGGGGCAGGCGCTCAGCGGCGACGCCGAACGGGTCGAACGCGTCCGCCTCGAGCGCACGCACGAGTCGTTCCCGTTCGTGCTCGTGCTCGCGCTCGCGACGCTGCTGTCGCTGATCGCGGGCGTCGTGAAGACGCGCGGT
>JAYVWH010000239.1:0-10194 GCA_043786265.1 Kofleriaceae bacterium
GCGCCACGTATTACTGTCCAACGTGCCAGAGGCCGTAAGCGGTCTAATCACGCGGCGTTGATGCCGTGTTAGTGTGACCGGGGCTCTAAGGGCGCGATGTTCAACGACACTGCCGACGAAGAGCTGATGGTGATGTACCAGAAGGGCGAGGTTCGCGCCTTCGAGGTCCTGCTGTCGCGCCATCGCAAGCCCGTCTACAACTTCATCTTGAGGTTCGTCGGCGATCGCGAGACCGCCGAGGATCTGCTCCAAGAAGCCTTCATGCGCGTCATCAAGGGCGCGGAGGCTTACAAGCGGCAGGCCAAGTTCACGACGTGGCTTTACACCATCGCGAGGAACTTGTGCGTTGACCAGACTAGGAGACGCAAACATCGCAAGCACGCGTCGCTGGATGCTCCCATGGGCTCCGGCGAAGAGAGCGGCACGTTGATGGATGTGATCCCCGGCAACGAGATGGCCAGCGATCGCAAGAGTGTGAACAAGCAGCTCCACGAGCAGATGCAGCGCGCGATCGGAGCGCTCTCGGAGGAGCAGCGCGAAGTGTTCCTGATGCGCGAGTTCCTCGACTTGCCGTTCAAGCAGATCGCGGATGTGGTCGGCGTTCCCGAGAACACGGTGAAGAGCCGCATGCGCTACGCGCTCGAGAAGCTCCGGCTCGAGCTCGACGAGTACAAGGACATGGCGAAGGCTGCGCCGTGATGGGCACGGACGACGCAGATCCCGACGACGACGCTCTCAAGGGGCTGCGTTCGATGTGGCTGTCGCTGTCCGACGAGGAACCGCCGGCGCGCGGGCTCGATGCATTGATGGCCGCCGCTCGCGTCAAGGCGAACGAGATGGCCGAGGCCGCGCAGCCGTCGATGTGGGAGCGGTTCGTCGCGATGATGCGCCGCCCGCAGGTGCTCGCGCTCGCGACGATCATGATCCTGATCGGTGGCGCAGTCTTCATCGGCCAGCACCGCGATGCGCTCGAGGCGAAGGGCCCGCAGGTCCCTCAGGAGCAGGACCGAGCGTCCCAGGACGTTTCCAAAGTACAGGCCGTTCCCGTCGTGCAAGCACCGGCTGGCGCCGAGGGAAGCTTCGGCGGCTCGTCGGCCGCGCAGCCAACTCCGCCCACCGTTACCGCGGTCAAAGACGAGGTCAAAGAGGACGCAAAGGGCGGCGCCCCGAAGTCGCCCGAGCCAGAAGCAACGGCACAACCGCCGCGCAACAATGCAGCGACGGCGACTAAGTCCGTCGCAAAGACGAAGTCGCCCTCCAAGCCGAGGTCGAAGAGCTACGACGAAGGCGAACTGTCCTCGTCGCCGTACGACGCCTCGGACCGCGCGGGGACCACGAACGGCGCCGCATCCGGCTCGACCGGGGGCGTGAAAGTCGGTGGCGCCATGGCGCCCAAGCAAGAGGAGTCTCCGACGGTAAAGCAGCTCCACGCCCGCGCGCGGACGGCCGCTGCGGCCAAGGATTGCGCGACCGTGCGCTCGCTCGCCAAGCAGATCGCGGCCAAAGACGCTGCGTACTACCGCGCGAACATCGCGACGGACGCCGCGCTCGCGGCCTGCCTCTAAGCGAACAGAGCGATCTGAGACGTCATCGGCCGCACGTGGCCGAGCAGATCCGCCACGAACGGATACGGCCACGACAGGCGCGCTTCCTCGGGGAGCTTGCCGTATTTCTCGACATACGCGCGCACCCACCTGTGCGTCGCGGCGTTGCCGTAACCACCACCGGTGATCGGCCCCAGCTCTGGCTCGTAGCGCGCGCGGATCGCGTTGAACCGCTCGTCACGCAGAACCTTGGCGACGACCGAGGCCGCAGCAACGGCGGCGTGATGGTCCTCGGCCTTGTCCATCGAAATGAAGGAATCGAACCGGGTCGAGAGGGCAGCGAACATGCGCTTTCCATCGGCGATGATCTTGTCGCACGTCGGTGCCTTCTCGATCATCCGGGCCGCGTGTTCGCGCTCTAGCGCGTTGAGCTCGTTCTTGCACACGCGCTTGTCGATCTCGTCGACCTCGATCTCGACGGTCATCACGAACGTCGCGCGCGAGCGAACCTCGGCCGCGAGCTCGCAACGGATGGCGTGGGCCTCTTCGCCGGCGCCATACGCCTTGGAGTCGCGCAATCCTTTGCGGGTCAGTGAAGCAGCCACTTTGGAGTCGATCGCAACGGCCGCCATCACGAGCGGGCCGATCGTCGGGCCACGTCCGGCCTCGTCGATCCCGAGCGTCAATCGACTCCGCACCGCCTTCGGCGCTGCTGCGCGGTCCGGCAGAGCCGTACCTTGCGACCGGTTCGGGATGAGGGGTTTGCCGGACGCGCGCTTTGCCATAATCGAGGACCCTAAACCGAAGCTCCGACATCATAGTGGAGCGGCGACAATTTTCGATGCGCGCGCGTCAGAACTGCCGCTGAGAACTTAGAGATAGTCGAGAGAGAAGCTCCGCCGTCACAGACGAGCGGCGACGAACTCGAGAGCCCGAACCGCGCCGACTTCGAGATCGAACATGCGGACGTCTACGACGGCGCCCCAGTGATCGAGGCGGCGGGCCAGCGCGGCGAGTGCATCGGTGGCAGCGAGCGCCAGTGGGTGGCCGACCTCGCGATCGAGGTCCGGAGCCGACCGGTATAGCGCGTGATAGATCGCGTCTTCCGCGAGCTCGAGGCGGGGGACATCATTGCGGAAGAATGCCTCGACGTAACCGCCTTCGAGGTAACCGCGCAGATAGGCGCGGGCCCGATCGAACACACGCGACATTGCCAGGCCGATCCGGTCCGCGGCGACTCGCTCGAGATCGCCAGCGACATCCATCTGCAGCACGTCGCCGAGCGTGCGCGCGGCCTGCTCCGCGTCCCGGCCGCGTGCGGCGAGCTCACCTGCGACGCGCCGGCGGCCAGTCTCGATCGCTGTCTCGAACCCCGACGACAACAGGGCGATCAGGTAATCGCGGTCGGCAGCCGTTGCGGTGTGCGACGAGAACGGCAACCGGCGGGGCCGCACCAGGTCGAGCACCTCGCGGGCGGCCCGCCGATACAACATCGCCATCTGCTCGGACAGCTCCTTGCGCTCGCCGATCACGCCCGCACCGGCGAACTCGCGCGCCGAGGCGTCGAGCTTGTCTCGGGCCGCGCGCGCGCCATCTGCGGCCTCGGTGGCGCGCTCGGTTCCCTTCGTGAGCATGCCTTGCGCCTCCGCCACGACGCCGCGGAGGATTCGTGCGCACGCATCGCGCTTGAGCTGGCGCGCCTGTTGGAAGAATCGCTCTTCGAGTGCTGTCGATAGCGCGGGCCAGTTGCCGTCGTCGAGCAACTTCGCGCCGCCTCCGGCGCCGCTGCGCGGGCCGGCAGAGCCGGCCGTTGGGTCCGACTTGCCGCGCTTGTTCTCGAGCGCCGCGCGCGCCGATACGGGAATGATCGTCTCGACGAGATCGCCGAGCGTGCCGCCGATGAACGACACGACCTCGGTGACTTCGTCCGCGCTGAGCTGGTCGGCTTTGTTGAGCACGCCGAGGACACGCTTGCCCTCGTCGCGGATCGACTGCAGCGCCTTCTTCTCGCTCGCTTTGCCGCCCTGATTCGCCGTGAACACCCAGACGACGGCGTCGGCGCGCGCGATGAAGGCACGTGCGGTCGCTTCGTGCTCGGGCTGGATCGAGTTGAGGCCCGGGGTGTCGACGATATTGATCTTCTCGAGCTGCGGCAGTGGGACCAGGATCTCGACGCGGTCGATCGCACGGGCGGCATCTGGCGTGAGCGCGCGCAGATGGGTCATCAGGTCGTCCCAGCCCAGCTCGAGCGTCGTGCCGTCGCGGGCGATGATGCGGCCACCACGCTCGCGGCCGTAGCGCACGACGTTGATCGTCGCCGTCGTCGGCGTGATGCCTGTCGGTGCGACATCCGCACCGATGAAGGCGTTGACGAACGACGACTTTCCACTCGAGAACTCGCCCATCACGGTGACGAGCAGCGGTTGGTCGAGATTGGCGGCAGCGCGCGCCGTCTCCCCGACGAAATGGCCGAGCTCGCGGCGGGATTCGGCGATCCGCTCGAGATAGCGCGCGACATCCGCGATATCCGTCGATGCCGGTGGCGGTAGCTCGGCGCTACGGGCAGCCCCGAGGAGCTCCCGTGCGCGGGCGTCTTGAGGTGCGGTGCGGAGCGCCGCAAGAGCGCACCGTGCGGCCGCCGCGGGATCGGTCGGCAGCGACAGCCTCGCAAGGAGGACGTGCGCATCGACGTCGTCGCGCAGCGCTGCGAGATCGAGCAGTGCACGGGCCGCCTCGGGCTGCTCGGCCATCATCGCCGATGCGCGTGCCACGAGCGCGCGGACATCGGTCGGATCCTTACCGAGGAGATCGTTGCCCCACTGCAGACCGCGCGTGGTGTCGTTGGCCGCGATCGCCGTGTCGACGGCCGCACGCAGCGACTCGATTGTCGGTGACATCGCGAGCACGCGGTCGTAACTGCTCAGCGCGGCGTCGAGGTTTCCGAGCGAGCGGTGGGCAGCTGCGATCTTTGCGTGTAGCTCGCCACGCTTGGAATCGAGCTGCAGCGCCTCGAGATAGAACCCATGCGCCCGCATCGCATCGCGCTCCGCGAGCGCCGCATCACCTTGCGCGACGAGGATGTCGAAGCGCAGCTGCGCGCCCATCGGTGTCGTATCCGCGGCGGCGATCTCACGGGCACGGGCGAGCTTCTCGCCGGCGATCGAGGGTGCGCTATCGAGAAGCGCGAGCCTGGCGAGCCCGTACAGTGCGAGCGGAAGCGGCGACGCGCCTGCGGCGGCGCGATCGAGATGGCGCTGGGCTTCGTCGTAGGGACCGCCGTCGGCGACCAGCGCCTCGCCGAGTGCAGCGCGCGCGTCCATGTCATCACCGCTCTCGACGACGGCCTTGCGCAGCTCCCGGATCGCCTTGTCGAGATCGCCGCGGCGCCGCCACGCGATGCCGAGCCCGCGATAGGCATCGGCAAGGATCGCGCGGTCACCGCCCGCATCCGCGACCGCCTTGGACAGTGACGGGAGCGCCGCCTCGTACTTGCCGAGCGCGAGCAGCGCCGTCCCGTGGCCGACGAGCGCTGTCGAATCGCCGGAGCGGATGGTCAGCGCCTTCTCGAACGCGTCGACGGCTGCCTGAGCTTCGCGGTTGAGGAGGCGCGCTTCACCGAGAACGATCAGCGCCTGGCCATGGTCCGGCTTGACCGAGAGTAGCGCCTCGAGAGAATCGATCGCTGCGGTCACGTCGCCGCGCGCAAGCAGCTGGCGGGCCTGGTTCAGCTGATCCCGGTACTCGTCCAGCACCAGCTCGCTGGCGAGATCGCCAAGCCGGCGCTCGAGCCGCGACCAGAGGGACATGCCCTCAGCGTAGCATTAGCGGGTCGCGGAGAAGGTCGCGGGAGCCTTGCGCAGACCGAGGCCCCAGTTGAGCTCGCTGTCCCAGTGGCCGTCGACGATGCGGTCGGCAATGCCGTCGCTGTCATCGTCGACCAGGCGCGCGTCGCCGGCGATCATGTGGAACGCTTCCATGTTGAGCTTGGCGAAGCGGCTGTGGATCTCGTTGACCATCGCGTCGAGCGAGCCGGTGCAGATGTCCTTGATCAGCTGCGTGTGACCGACGCACACGCCGAGCACGCACTTGTTTGCGATGTTGTTCGCGACGGTCTGGCAGTTGACGGCCTTGCCGAGCGACGTACGGATGTCGTCGCCGAACATATTCGCGACGCCCGCGTTGACACCCTGCCAGGCGTACTCGCCGAGCATGAGGCCGAAGTGCTGCTCGCTGACGGTGAACGCGCCGCCCTGGCCGACGGTGATCGTCGGGTGCTGGGTGAGGATGTCAGCGGCGAGGCCGGTGATCGCGACCGAGACGTTGATGCCCGCGGGCGAGAGGTCGAGTGCGGTGAGCGTGTGGGTCGACTCCATCGGGGTGATTGCGAAATCGCTGTCGATCGCAAACTTGGTCAGCGCCGTCTCGGCGAGCTTGGCGACCGCCGCGGAGTACTGCGGCACGGTCTTGCCGCCGATCTTGAACTTGTTGATCTCGTCGTTGACCCAGCCCTCGAGCTTGTTCGTCAGGTAGTCGGGCAGTACGCCGTAGAGCGTGTCGAGCGCCGGGACGCCGTAGTGGTCCGCGACCGTGATCAGCGTGCGCGCCGGGTTGTCGCCAAACGCGCGCAGCGTGACGACGACGAGCTCGGCGCCCGGTGGCAGCACTTGCTCGACCGTGAAGTCCATCATCGTGCGGACGGCGTACGGGCCCTTGTCCGCGCTCTGCGGGATCGGGTTCTCCGGAGTGCCGAGACCGCTGCCGTAGCCCCCGCCATCCCCCTCGTCGTCGCCATCCCCCGGACCCGAGGTTCCGCAGGCGGCAAACAGCGACAGGGCCAGGGAGGAGATGGCGAGTCCCTTCATCATGACCCGCACCTACAGCAAGCGGGCTGCCAGCAGTCAAGCGGCTGAAATGTCCCAAGAACCAGACCGGGGATCGGTGCCCCGCTCCTCCACGTGCCCACAGCTCGCAACGGCTGCTCGAGTGGCCGGCTTAGCCCTCGTCGCCAAACAGCGCTTCGCTCAGTTGTCCGTTGGGGGATCGCCGACGATCGACAGCGGCGGAGGCGCGGGCTCCTCGTCCTCGGCCCAGATGCCTTCGCGCAGCTGGCGGATGGCGGCGGTCGTCGCCTTCACAGCGGCGATCTGCGTGCCGGTCGAGGTGCGGAGCTCGCCGACCTCGCCCGCGCGCTCGCGACGCTCGATCATCGTGCGGTCTAAGATCTCGCTGATGCCCTTGTAGAGCGTGTTGCCCGCGTTCGAGACGAACTCGGACAGGCGCTTCGCGAAGTCGTCGATGCAGCGATCGAAGTGCGGCTTCATGGCATCGGCGGCCTTGAGTACGGCGGCCGGGACCTTCTCCTTCGCCTGCACGCGGATGTCACCGGCGATCTTGGACTTGAGGACGATCGCGAGGATCGGCGCGGCCAATGTCAGCAGGCCGCCCGCGAGCGCGTTGACGAATAACATCACGGTCGTACCGAGCGCGCCGACGGCATAAATGCCGACGTCGTACTTGAACGAATCGACGGTGATGTCGACCTGCGTGTCGTTCGGACCGAGTCGCTCTGCGAGCGCAGCGGCGGCGGTCGCCACGTTCTCGTTCGTGATCTGAATGACTTCCTCGGCGAGGTGCTCGAGCATCGAAGCGAGCTTGGCGCCCTCGACTTCCGCCCATTCCTTGAACTTGTCCTCGATGAACGCGGGCAAGTAGGTCTTCACGTCGTCGGCATCGACCGAATCGATCTGCACCGGCAGCGCCTGCACGAATGACTTCGCGAAACTCTCGAGGTCGAGCTCGATCTGGTTCTTGATCGAGTTGGCGTCGGCGTCGATGCGGACGTGAAGATCGTCGAGCTTGCGCTTGCTCGTATCGAGCTGCTCGCGGACGGCCGCGATCCGCGTCTCGAGCTCGTCGATGTTCATGTCGTACGACCGCAGCCGCACGCCGAGATTGTTCGCGAGGTAGCTCGCGGTCCGCGCTGCGTCGGCGGCGGCGTTGTCGAGGATGACCTGGGCGCGATCCTTCGCGAGGAAGCGCGACAGGTACTGCATCAGCTCGGGCATGCCGCTCTGCGGATCCTTCGTCTTGGCCCAGTCGCGCGCCGACAGCGGAAACATCACCGGCTCGGACGTGATGTTCGCGAGGCCGTTGCGCACATACTCGACGACGGCGGTCCGCTCGTCGGGGGACAGCATGTCCATCTTGCCGAGGACGAAGATCAGCCGATCGCGCGCACTCTCGAGCACGCGAGAGCGCAGGAACTCGCGCTCGCTATCCTTGAGCGCCTGACCTGCATCGAGGAGGAAGACGACCGCATCGGCGCGCGGCACGTAGCCGTAGGTGACCTCGGCGCGCTGCTCGTTGAGGTCGTTGACGCCCGGGGTGTCGACGAGGACGACGTTGTTCTTGAGCAGATCGCTCGGGAATCCGAGCTCGACGTACGCGACCTGGTCGGCGTGGCCGCCGGCGACTGTCACCCAGTCCTTCAGCTGGCTCGGCTCGAGCGGCTTGGACTCGCCGTCGAGCAGCACCGCGCGGGCGGTCGTCGTCGGGGAGTACACGACGTGATTGATCGACGCTGTCGTCGGCGTGATCCCGACCGGCAGGACCTCCTGGCCGAGCAGCGCGTTCACGAACGTCGACTTGCCGTGGTTGAACTCGCCGAGGATGACGAGGTGGAAGCGCTCGGATTCGAGCTTGGGGATGCGCGTCGTGCGGATGTCGTTGGCCAATGTGACCATGCCGACGGCCTCGGCGACGTCTGCGAGTTGCTGGAATCGGCGAATGAGCTCGCGCTTTGCGGACTTGTGATGTTCGAGCGTAATCATGGTCATCTCCTCAGAACACGCTGATCAGCTCTGAACACTGCTGGTCGACCTCGGCGAGCGACGGCTTGCCGGTCGGATCCTCGCCGGTGATCTGCGCATACAGCGCCGAGCCGGCAAACAGCTTGAGCGCCTGGACGCGCTTGGGGACATAGGGGTGCGAACGGAACACCTCGGCGAACCGGCCGAGGCCCTTCTTCACGTCGGGCAGGCTCTTCAGGTAGTCCTCGGCGTTGAACGCAGAGCCCTTGTCGAGGCCGAGCTCGAGCCGGACCAGCGCCTGCATGGTCTTGTCGGGGTCGCGGACAGCGAGGAGCGCGGCGCGATCGCAGGTGATGTCGGCGCGGCGCGACCACGCCTGGAGCGTCATGATCGCGGGCTGGATGACCCAACGAACGAAGAACGCGGCGGAGGTGTTGAGGTAGTGGAGCGCGGTCGCGTAGAGGATGTGCCCGTTCTGAACGTGCCCGAGCTCGTGTGCGATCGCGGCGAGGAGCTCGGTGTCGTCGAGCTTCTCGGCGAGCTCGAGGTTCACGATCAGGTGCGGCGAGTCCTCGGTGCCGAGGACCTTCACTTTGATCGACGACGACGGTGACGCGAAGATCACCGGGACGCGGACATTGAGCGCAGCACCGGCGCGCTTCGCGGCTTCCCACACGCGCGGGTACTGCTGGTCGCTGACCTTGACCGCGGTGCCGAGCAGCTCGGTGCGGGCGACGTCGCGCCAGAGCCGCGTGGTCGCCTCGAGGGCCATCGTGACGGGACGCGCGAGGTTTAGATTGCGACGGAAGTTGCGCTCGCCCTTGAAGGCGTACGCAGCACCGTCGCGGGCTTGCTGTTCCATCGCACCGCGGCGTGTGGCGATCCAGCGCGCGAAGTCGAAGTCGTAGCCGGCCTGCGTCATGCCTGCGTTATCCCACGGGGAGTACCTCGCGCCAATAGACCTCGGAACACGGAGGACCGTGTTCCGAGGTCTATCTAAGGGCGCTCGGATCTAGCAGGCGGATCAACCGGCGGGACGGGAGCGGCCGTGCGGGAGCGATGAGCGATGCGGCGGCGGGCGACACCGAGCAGGACGACGCCGACGGCGACCGCAAACCACAGGGTTGCGAGCCGGGTCAGGAGCGTCGCTGCGAGCGCGGTCGAGGTGTCGAGCTTGCTCGCTCCCTGAACCAGCGCGAGCGTCATCGCGCCCTCGGTGACACCTAGTCCTCCGGGCAGGAATGACAGCGCGCCCGCGATCGTGGTGCCCGCATAGATCACCGTGGCGAGCCCGACCTGAACATGCGCGCCCGGGAATCCATCGGTGATCAGGGCAAAGCCGAGGCACTCGCAGCCCCACGCGGGCACGGCGATCAGCGTCGCGAGGACCAGGGGCAGAGGGCGGCACAGCGACGATAGCCCGGTGAGCGTCTCGTGAAGCGGTTCGCGCAGCCGGCGCAGCCGTGCCGGACGGGTGACGAGCTCGATGAGCCAGCGAGTGGGCCGGGGCCAAGCGAGGAGGAGCAGGCCGACCCCGATGCAGCCGCCAGCGACGATGACGAGGGTCGGATCGACGCCAAACGCGGCCACCCCGAGCACGGCGAGGAGCAAGAGCGCGATCAGGTCGCTGACGCGCTCGGCGACAACGATCGGCGCGGTCCGAGGCGCCGGAATGTCGTGCATCTCGCGCAGCAGGTAGCTCTTCACGAGCTCGCCGAGCTTTCCGGGAGTGATCGACAGCGAGAGCCCGGCGCCAAAGACGATCGCGCTCGAAGTGCGCGGAACTGTCACGTTCTGGCGGCGCAAGTACATCTGCCAGCGCACGAACCGCATCATGTAGT
>JAYVWH010000240.1:0-7411 GCA_043786265.1 Kofleriaceae bacterium
GAAGGTCTACGAGGTCGACCACTCGATGGTCGAGCGCACCGCGGACTGGCTGATGTCGCGACGCGATGGCAAGGGTGGCTTCTTGCGCTCGACGGCGGCGGTCGACTCGTTCGGCCGCGCGAGCGAGGAGACAACGAACGCGTACATCATGTGGGCGCTCAGCGAGGCGAAGCGCACGAAGGGTCTCGACAAGGAGATGGCGGCACACGTGGCGCTTGGCAACAGCACGAAGGACTCGTACTTGCTCGCGCTCGTTGCGAACAGCGCGGGGCTCGCACAGCTCCCCGAGGCCAGCAGCTTCATCAAGAAGCTCGTCGCGATGCAGGACAAGGACGGCAGCTTCCCCGGCGCCAAAGAATCGATCACGATGTCGGGAGGCGAGTCGCTCGCGATCGAGTCGACCTCGCTCGCGACGCTAGCAATGATCAAGGCGTCGCCGAACAACGAGTACGAGACGCAGATCCGCAAGTCTGTCGACTGGCTCAACGCGAAGCGCGGCGGCTTCGGTTCGTGGAGCAACACGCAGGCAACGATCCTTGGCCTCAAGGCGATGACCGCCTACTCGGAGTACGCGAAGCAGATGGCGACGGGTGGTGCCGCGACGCTCTACATCAACGGCAAGGCCGCTGGCACCATCAGCTTCGAGAAAGGCCGCAAGGACGCGCTCGTGTGGGACGACCTCGCGACGCTCCTCGTGCCCGGCGCGAACCGCATCGAGGTCGAGCTCGCCGGTGGAGCGACGCTGCCGTATTCGATCGCACTCGAGTACCGCGCCGCGCGGCCACAGTCGTCGACCGCGTCGAAGGTCAACGTCACGACGCAGCTCGCGAAGGATCACGTCAAGCTCGGTGAAGGCGTGAAGATGCGCGCGCGTATCGAGAACAAGACCGCCGATGGCCTGCCGATGACGCTCGCGCGCGTCGGCATCCCCGGCGGGCTCGCGTTCCAGACCTGGCAGCTCAAGGAGCTCAAGGAAAAGGGTTTGATCGACTTCTACGAGACGCGGCCCCGCGAGATAATCCTCTACTGGCGCTCGATGGCGCCGTCGATGAAGCGCGATATCGATCTCGATCTGATCGCGGCGACGCCCGGCATCTTCGAAGCACCGGCGAGCAGCGCGTACCTCTACTACACGGCGGAGGACAAGACCTGGGTCGCGCCGGTCAAGGTCAGCGTCGACAACTGATCAGTGCCGGGCCCGGTACCCCTCGGCCTTGATGAACGTCGGTGGGACGGGTTGGGTGAGGCAGAACGTGATCTCGGGATCGGTGAGATAGACTTGCTTGTAGAGGGCCTCGTCGACCTTGTGCAGCCACTTCGCGATGCGATGCGACGGTACACAATCGCCACGGATCGCAGAGGTGTGCGCGAGCGAGGTCTGGATCTCGATCCGCCGCTTCGCTTTCTCCGCGGGAGACAGGCCGTAGAGGCTCGCCGTCTCGGCGAGTCCTGAAGTTTCGTAACCAGGCCCGGTCTTGACCGTCGCGAAGTCCGGATCATTCTCGATGTCCCAGCGGCCGCCGCCGAAGCCCTTCGCGTTGGCGTCGTCCTCGTTGTAGAAGGTGCCACCCTCGAGTGCCTTCTTCACATCGGGCATCGAGCGCACCACGCTCGCGATCGCCTGCGCGGTCGCGACTCGCATGTCGGCCGCGGTCGGCGTCGCGCCTTCCAGATGCGTGCGTCTCTTCGGGACTGACGCGCCGGCAGTCTCGAGGGCGGAACGCGCCGCGACCGCATGCTTCTGCTTCGGTGGAGGATCGAAGTGCTCGTCGATGCGGATCACCAGGCGCGGCTTGGTGTCGGGCGCGGGAAGCTTCTCGAGCGGCGCGTGAAGCATCGCAAACGACCACATCGCCAGGTGCAGCGCGAGCGAGCCGGCGACGAAGGCGAGAGGGCGCCACGCGAGCGGGCCGTGTGGCACCGGGGCATCGACCCGGAACGTGCGCTCCATCGTGACGGTGACCAGGCCGATTTGATGGATGCCCGGCGTCGCGACGAGGACTGCGCTTCCGAGGCGGTAAGAGCTGCCCAGCGGGATGTGGTCGTGATCGAGCAGGGTTTCGCCGAGCTTGGCGATGACCTCGATGCCGACGGGCATCTCTCATCGACAGTGGCAAAACGCTACGGTTGCAGGGTCGGGTCACTCGATCGGGTGCACGACCGTGTACGTCATGTTCTGGCCTGCCTTCACGACGACATCGAGATCGACGAACTGCATTGCCGCCGCGCTCGCGCGAATGTGCGTGGGACCAGGCTGGACGTTGAACGCGACGTACTGCGTGTACGGTCCCACTGTGCTCGTAGCGGTCATGGATGGCAGGCCTGCTCCATCGAGGTAGGCACCGACCTGCGGTGACGGCGTGATAGCGAACGACACGCCCTCGACGATGTTGTCTGCGCAGTCGCGCACGCTCACGGACAGGGTGCCCTTCGTGTTGTCGAGCGTGGCGCCCAGCGTGCCGTACATCGAGCTGTCGGACCACAGTGGACCGTCGCCGAGCCGCCAGTGCATGGTGTCGAGGCCCATGACGTCGCGATCGAAGGGCTGGTCTGTGTAGACCGACGTCGTCAAGTAACCGAGGTGCTCGTAGGCGATGACGCTGGCGCGTGGTTGACCGGCCGTCGGGAAGGCGAGCGAGTACAGGCCTGATGCATCGCTCGTGGTTGTCGCGATGGTCGACGTCAGATCGAGCGCGTACGCGGTGACCGCCGAGGTTTCGAGCGGCGCCGTGCCGTTGTTGAAGTTGGTGTACGTGAACGTCTTGCCGGATTCTCCGCAGCTGCGAAATCCGCAGCCACAGACTGCCAAAACCGCAGCGCATGCAGGTCCCGCCGGACGCTCCGTGACTGGATTCGCCGAGTTACGCGCGGCACGTCCGTCGCAGTAGGTGTGGTCACAAGGAGATACTGACGATGTTGACGAAGTTGAAGATCGCGCTCGTGATCGCTGGCTCGCTGGTGTGTGGTGTTGCCGCTGCGCAGGGCACGGCCGGCTCGCAAGGTCCGCAGGGCCCGCGCCCGGACTTCAAGGCGAAGAAGGCCGAGATGCTGCAGAAGTTCGATACCAACAAGGACGGCAAGCTCGACGACGCGGAGCGCACCGCCGCGCGCGAGCAGAGGACGATCGAGCGGTTCAAGAAGCTCGACACCGATGGCAACGGCAGCCTCTCGCTCGCCGAGTTCAAGGCCGGCAAGCGGGGTGGTCGTCACCACGCACGTCGTGGTCATGGAATGCATCGCGGCAACGGCCGCGATGGTGACACCAAGTAAGGTGCGCGGCGTATGCTGCCGGCGATGTCTGTCGGTCGCCGCGCGCTAACACCACGGGTGGCGCCGCTACCCGTGGCGTTGGCGCTTGTCGCCGCGGCGCTGATCGCAGCAGCGTGGACCACGCGTAGCGCGGTCGTCGATGCGTACGCGGCCGTGCGTGACGGCCAGGCGCTCGCCGTGCAACAGGCGGTGCGTGCGGACCTCGCCGAGCTCGGCGGACCGCCGTCGAGTGAACAACTCGCGACGATCCTCGCGGAGCATGCGAGCGATGGACTGCGCTATCTCGCTGTGCTCGACGGTCGTCGAATCGTCGGTGAAGCGGGGCACGCGGTCGGTGTCATCGGCGGTGACGATGGCGGCCGCCGCCGACCTGCACGCGGCGAGCTGCACCTCGAACAGCTCGGCGATCGCATGCGCATCGAGCTGCCAGCGGCGTTCCGCCGTGCGTGGGGCAGTGGCAACCGGCCTGTGCGGCTCGTCGTCGAGATCGAGTCGAACCAGGCCGCCGCACTGCGCGGCGCCGCAACGCGGACGGTCGCGATTGGAGCGATCGCTGCGGTGGTGTTGCTCGGGCTCGCGCTGTGGCTCGTGCGGCGCGAGCTGCAGCGTAGAGCAGAGGAACGGGAACGCGAGCGCGAGCGGCGCCTCGCGAGCCTGGGCGAGATGTCCGCTGTCCTCGCGCATGAGATTCGAAATCCGCTCGCGTCGCTCAAGGGCAATGCGCAGCTGCTTGCGGCGAGCTTGCCGGCGGGGGAGAAGCTGCGGGCGAAAGCGGAGCGTGTCGTCGACGAGGCGGTGCGGCTCGAGCGGCTCACCGAGGATCTGCTCGCGTTCGTGCGCACGGGCGAGATCGTGCGTGCACCGGCACAAGTGTCCGCCGTCGCGCGGGATGCGGCCGCCGCCGTATCACCCGACATCACCATTACAGCGGTCGATGCCGAAGTCTCGATCGACGCCGCGCGCATGCATCAAGTGCTCGTCAACCTCCTCGAGAATGCGGTCGCGGCGGGCCCACCGGTACAGCTGTCGGCGTCGCGCGAGCGCGGCACGCTCGTGATCGAGGTGACCGATCACGGCCCGGGAGTTGCGGTCGCCGACCGCGACAAGGTGTTCGAGCCGTTCTTCACGAACAAGACACGCGGCACGGGGCTGGGCCTGGCGATCGCGAGGCGCGTCGTCGAGCTACATCGCGGTACGCTCACGGTCGGCGACGCCCCCGACGGCGGTGCGCGGTTTCGTATCGAGATCCCGGAGAACTGACATGGCACGTATCCTGGTCGCCGACGATGAGCCTGGACTCCGCGAGTTCGTCGCGGACGCGCTCGAGCTCGACGGTCACGACGTTGTAACGGCACCCGACGGGAAGGCGGCCGCGAAGCTGCTCGACGAGCGCAGCTTCGAGCTCCTCGTCACGGACCTCAAGATGCCCGGCATGGACGGCATGGCGCTGCTCCGGAAGGTCCGCGCCGAGCAGCCTGAAGTCGAGGTCATCGTGATGACCGCGCACGGCACCGTCAACAACGCGGTCGAGGCAATGAAGCTCGGTGCGTTCGAGTATCTCCAGAAGCCACTATCGGGTCCCGACGAGCTGCGTTTGGTCGCGGGCCGCGCGCTCGAACGGCGTGGCATGCGTGATCGTCTCGACGGCGCGACGCGCGAGGTCGCGGGCGCGCGCTCCGGGACGCCGCTGACCTACGGTGATGCAGCCATGAAGCCGGTCGTCGATGCGATCGACAAGGTCGCGCGCACGAACGCCACGGTCCTGCTGCTTGGCGAGTCGGGCACGGGCAAGGAGGTCGCTGCGCGGGCGATCCACGGGCGTTCGCCGCGCGCTGCGAAGACGTTCATGGCGATCAACTGCGCCGCGCTCAGCGAGCAGCTGCTCGAGTCCGAGCTGTTCGGCCACGAGAAGGGCGCGTTCACGGGCGCGACCGAGCGCACGCGCGGCCGACTCGAGCTGTCGGATGGTGGAACGTTCTTCCTCGACGAGGTCGGCGAGCTCAGGCCCGAGCTGCAAGCCAAGCTGCTTCGTGTGCTACAGGAGCGCCGGTTCGAGCGCGTGGGTGGCACGCGCACGCTCGAGGTCGACATCCGTTGGATCGCGGCGACCAACCGCGACCTGCGCGCGATGATCGATGCGGGCACGTTCCGCGAGGACCTCTATCACCGCCTCAATGTCTTTCCAATCAAGCTGCCGGCGCTCCGCGATCGCCGCGCCGATCTGCTGCCGATCGCGAAGACGTTGCTGGTGCGCATCGCGGCCGATCTCAAGGCCGCTGTGCCGAGCCTGACGAAGGCGGCGGAGCAACGCTTGCTCGCTGCGACGTGGCGAGGCAACGTGCGCGAGCTCGCGAACGCGCTCGAGCGCGCGGCAATCCTGGCCGATGGTGCAGCGATCGATGCCGAGCACCTGTGGATCGACGATGCTCCCGCGCCCGCGCGGTCTGCCCCGTCGACGCAAGTCGTCAAGCCACTTGTCGATCTCGAGCGCGATGCCATCATCGCGGCACTGGCCCAGGTGGCCGGAAATCGCCGCCAGGCCGCGGAGTTGCTGGGGATCGGCGAGCGGACCCTCTACGACAAGATCAAGAAGTACGGCATCAGCGAGTGACGGCCTGAAACAATTTATTGGTAGCCATCCGGCGCGCGCCGGTGTTTGCTCCCCGCCTATGAGAGTGCAGCTCCTGAGCTTGCTGGTCGTGATCGGCGCCTGTGGATCGGACTCGTCGAACGGGAATGATGTCGACTCGGGGGCCGGTGGCGGTAGCGATACCGGCAGCGCCGGCGTCGACGCGCCTGTCGCGGCCGGCCCGCGCACCATCTTCGTGATCCCATTCGAGAACAAGGCGGCAGGGGCGATCTACGGCAACACGGGCGATGCCCCGTACTTCAATAGTCTGCTCGCGACCGCGGCGTACGCGACCAACTTCGGTGACGCACTGCCGAGCCTGGTGAGCGAGCCCCACTACGTCTGGATGGAGGCGGGCACCAACACATTCGCCGACAAGACGTTCACCAAGGATTCCGATCCGTCGGCGACGAACTCGACGACGAGCACCGCGCACCTGAGCACGCAGCTGACCGCCGCGCTGATTCCATGGATGTCCTATCAGGAGGGCATCACGGCTGGTACGTGTCCGATCAGCTCGACGGGCCACTACGCCGCCAAACACGACCCATTCGTGTTCTTCACCGATGTCGTCGGGTCTCCGCCGACGAACAGCACCGCCGCATGCGTCGAGCATCACAAGCCGTACTCTTCGTTCACCGCGGATCTCGCGGCGGGCATCGAAGGCTACGTGTTCATCACGCCCGACCTGTGCCACGACATGCACGGCTCGTTCACCTGCCCGTCGGGCATCCTCGACTCGCCGAACATCAAGGCCGGCGATGCATGGCTGCAGGCCGAGCTGCCGCGCATCATCAACTACACCCAGACCCACGACGCGCTCATCTTCATTATCTTCGACGAAGGCGACTCGTCCAACTTGATCCCGTTCGTCGCCATCGGCAAGCACGTCAAGGTCGGCTATGTGTCGTCGGTCGCGTACAACCACAGCTCGCTCATCAAGTCGATCGAGCAGTACCTCGGCGTCCCCGAGCTGGCGACCGTCGCGAGCGCTAACGCGTTTACGGACATGTTCGAAGCCGGCACCTTCCCCTGACCGCAAGCCCCGGCATGCCGGGGCGCGGCCCGACCCTGCAACCTGTTAGCGCGACGCCTTGAGCTTCTTGATCTCTGCGATCAGCTCGGGGACAGCCTTCTCCCACTCGGCGACGATTCCGTAATCGGCGACCTGGAAGATCGGCTCGTCCTTGTTCTTGTTGATCGCGACGATAGTCTTGCTGCCCTTCATACCGGCGAGGTGCTGGATCGCACCGGAGATCGCGACGGCGAAGTACAGGTTCGGCGCGACGATCTTGCCGGTCTGTCCGACCTGCCAGTCGGCGGGAACCATGCCGGCGTCGGTCGCGGCGCGCGATGCGCCCATCGCGGCACCGAGGAGATCCGCGAGCTCCTCGAGGACCTTGAAGTTCTCGCCGCTCTTCATGCCGCGGCCACCCGACACGACGACCTTGGCATCGCCGAGATCGGGACGGTCGGACTTCTGCGCGTCGAGCCTCTCGAACTTCGCGCCGG
>JAYVWH010000241.1:0-3980 GCA_043786265.1 Kofleriaceae bacterium
CGGAGCAGCGCATGGCGGCTTCGCGGATGGCGCGGGCGGGCAATCGGATGCAGCGCATGATCAACGACGTCCTCGACTTCGCGCGCGGTCATCTCGGCACCGGCATCCCGGCGCACCCCGCGCCGAGCGACATGGCCGACATCGTTCGCGCCGCCACGGACGAAGCCGTCGGGGCAAACCCGCAGCGAACGATCACGTGCAACCTGATCGGTGACTTGCGCGGGGCGTTTGATCGCGACCGCGTCCACCAGGCGATCACGAACTTGATCGGCAATGCGGTGAAGCACACCGATGACGGGATCGAGATCCGCGCGTACGAGAGGGCAGACCACAGCGCCGTGATTACCGAAGTGACGAGCCACGGCCCGCCGATCCCCGAAGACATCCAGCGCCGGCTGTTCGATCCGTTCGCGAGCTTCGATCGCAGTGGACCCAAGCGCGGTCTAGGCTTGGGCCTCTACATCGTCGAGCAGATCGCGTTGGCCCACGGCGGTTCGTGCTCCGTCCACAGCGACGAGCGCGGGAACGTGTTCACGGTCACCTGGCCGCGCGCTCCAGCGCTTGCGATGCGCAAGGTTGCGAACGGGTAGCAACGGGTGTTCTCGTCGGTGACGCGATCTTGCGAAGACCCGATCTCCGTCCGCGACACCGCGCAGGAGAACGAGCGTGCCATCGAGCTGATCGCGCCCGAGCTCGGCAAGGTCGTGGGTTGCCCGCGTCCGTCCGACGACCCGCAGTAAGAGTCGCTCAGCCAAACCGGCGAGCGTGCCACGCCGGGAGCTCGGTCATCGAGGAGAACACGGCATCTGCATGCGCGAGCTTGTCAGCCGGATCGGCGCCGGTTGCCACCGCGAGGACGGTCGCGTTGCACGCGCGTGCCGCCGCGATGTCGTGGATCGTGTCGCCGACGACGATTACCTCATGCACCTCGCGACCCTGGCGACCCCTTGCGATCGCGCGCGCGACGAGCTCGGCTCGCAGCGGCGAGTCACAGCCATAGCCACCGATGTCGAACCACGTGTGCAGACCGGCTGCCTCGAGCTTGGCGTGTGCGCCCTCCTTGACGTTGCCGGTGGCGACGCCGAGGCGAACGGTGTCCGCGCGCGCCGCGAGGTAGCGCAGCGTGTCGAGGACGCCGTCGAAAATTTGTACCCCATGTTCGGCGAGCATCGCGCGCAACCGCGGCAAGTACGAGCCGAGAAACGTGGCGCGCTCGTCGGGCGTGGCAGGCCGGCCGAGGCGAGCCTGGAAGATCTCGTCGATGATCGCGTGGTCGGTCTTGCCGCCGTACCGGACACCGTTGCTCGCGTCCGCGATGCCGTGGTGCTCGACCATGACCGCGTCGAAGGCGCCGCGACCCGAGCCGTGCGCGTGAAGCAGCGTTCCGTCGATGTCGAACAGGTACAGGATCACGGGTGGGACGGAGCGGGCCGGCTGTACTTCTGCTTGCACGGGGCGTCTTGTTCGCACCAGCGACCGAACGCGTTGATCAGGCCGTCGAACGTGTCGCGCATCGCCCACGCCTTTGCCTTGTACGAGGTCAGCGACTTCGCGCGCGACAGGCCGTCGGTGAACGCGTCGCGTACGCCCTTGCACGAAGCCTCGCGCTCGAACTTCAGCCCGGTGCCCTCGTACACGCGGAAGCACCCTTCGAAGCCTTCGGGCGTGCCCTGGTTGTAGAGCGGTGCGCCGATCGCGATCGCGTTGCTGATCGAGCGGAGCACGTCCTCCATCTCGGAGTCCTTGCAACCGTTCCACACGGTGATCGGGTGGTCGGGGACCTTGCGGTCGATCTTGACGTCGTCCTCGGCGCCAGCGGTGTGCTCGCTGCGCTGGTCCTGTGTGGCGCGCGCAAAGTCGGCGAGCGGGATCGCGGCTTGCTGCTTCATCATCGGGCGCAAGTAGTTCGCAGGCACCGCGAGATTGATCGATTGCCCCTGCGTGATGATCGCGGTCGTCACGCCGATCACTTCGCCAAACTGGTTGAACAGTGGTCCGCCGCTCGAGCCCTGCGAGATCGCCGCGGAGATCTGGAGAATCGTCAGCTCGGCCGACAGCGGCCGCACCTGCGAGATCAGGCCGTCGGTGATCGAGTAGTCGAACACACCGAGGGGATTCCCGATCGCATAGATCCGATCGCCCGCGGACACGGCGTTGGAATCACCGAGTCGTAGCGCCGGCAGCGGCGCCTTGGGCTTGATGCGGAGCAGCGCGAGGTCGTGACCCTTGTCGAAGCCCGCGATCACGATGGCGGGATAGTCGGCCGGGTCCTTGTAGAGCTTGACCTTGATTTCGGACTCGCCCTCGATGACGTGAAGGTTGGTCGCGATCAAGCCGCTGCGGTCGACGATGAAGCCCGTGCCGACCTTGCTGTCGCCGGCCTCGATCCGCACGATGCCTGGGCTAGCGCTATCGATGATGTCGCGTGCGGTGAGGCTCTTGGTGCCCGGCTTCTGGCCGTGGCCACAGCCGGCGAACACGAACACGAGGAGCAGGCCGGGACCCAGGGACGACCTACTCATCATGTTCGATTCTAGCCCGATCGTCGTCGAGCAACCACCGTGCGTTACGGCGCGTTGGGGGTAGGAGACGTGGCACTTCCAGTAGTTGCCGCCGACCCGCTACCCGTTTCGACCGGGCGGTCGTCGCGGCCACCGATGTAGATGTGCCGCAGTGCCGACTCGCCGGCCCTTCGGAAACCGGCCGGGTCGAGCCGCGGGTCGATCTTGGACTTCACGCCCGCGTCGAGGTTCTGCTGGTAGAGCCGCATCCGGATCTCCTCCCAGCTCGGGCACGCAGCCGCATCGCCCTTCTCCCGCGACGTCTCGCAGGCGGCGAGGGCGCGATCCGCGTAATCGAGGGCCTTCACGACCTCGAGCTTCTCGATGTAGGCAACGCTGGTCGCGATCAAGGCCCGCCACCGGGTCGGCGAGTCCTTGGCACGGTCGCTCGCCTTGACGCTCGCTTCGATCGCCCAGTCCTTGAGGCCAGCGTCCCCGAGCTTCCTGGCGAAGTCCTCGGCGGCCTCGCCATCGGCGGGTCGAGCCATCGTGCGCGCCTCGGCCAGCGCCACTGCGAACTGCGCGGGCTCGTCGCCTTTCATCGCGGTGCCGGCATACATCTCGCGCGGCGGCAGCAAGACCGCGACCCCGACCACGGTCAGAACGGCAACATCGACCAGGCTGAACAACCGCGGCATCGCCATGCTGCATAGACACTACAACGCGGGCTCGGTTCCTGCCGCGTTGCGCAATTTCATTCGCAATTTCAATAGGTGCTCATTGGGGCAAAAGGCGACGGGATGTCCCGAGATGACCCGCGGTGATCTCCTGGTCCTACATGTCCTCCCTGAGCAATGACGACCGTTTGTCGGCTGGATCACTCGTTGCACGATGCGCCTGGACCAACCAACCCGAACCCGCTCTTTCGGAGGAACTGTAAATGCTAACTGCTATCTCGACCGCGTTTCACAAAGGTGGATGGGGCATGTGGCCCATCCTTTTCACCTCCGTCCTGATCATCGCTGTGATCGTGGAGCGTGCGGTCTATCTGTTCCGCGCCTCGGTCGACAAGGACAAGCTCCTCGCTCTGCTGAAGAGCCAGGTCATGAGCGGCAACGTTCAGGGCGCGATCAAGGTCTGCTCGGGCAATCCGACGCCGATGACCCGCATCGTCCAGGCCGGCCTCATGAAGTTCAACAAGAGCGACGATGAGGTCCAGGCCGCGATGGACGAGGCCGCTCTCCGCGAGCTCCCCAAGATCAACGCGCGCACGCCGTACCTGGCGATGCTCTCGAACTTCGCCGTCATGGCCGGCCTCCTCGGCACCATCTCCGGCATGATCAAGTCGTTCGGCTCCGTCGGCGGCAATGAAGGCGGCAATCAGGCGACGATCCTTGCACAAGGTATCTCCGAAGCACTGAACTGCACTGGGTTCGGCATCGCGACGTCGCTCGTTGGCCTCCTCGGTTTCGCTCTCCT
>JAYVWH010000242.1:0-7573 GCA_043786265.1 Kofleriaceae bacterium
CGTCCGGCATAACGACGCTGGGATCAGTCGCGGCTGTTGGGACGCGAGCTAGGGCGCTTGCGGCGCGCCTTGCCCACCGCCGTCGGTGTGGCAGCGGCATTGAGCGTCGGCGCGCCGATCATCAGGTGACCAGCGTCGTTGTCGAGATCCTCGCCGCGGACGTTGTTCTTGCCTTGCGACGCGACGGTGTGCGCAGCGCGGCTGACCTCGGACACGAGCTCGCGCGAGTTGCCGGGCCACGGTCGCAGCAAGCACATTTCGATCAGCGTCGAGTGAATCTGCAGACCGGGTTCAGCGGAGCGCACCGCATCGTGGACGAGGAACGCCATCTCGTCAGGCCGATCGCGCAGCGGCGGGACGTTGAGGGTGACCGCGCCGAGACGCTTCGCGACCTCCGGAGGCAGGCCGAGGTGCTCGAGCGGCATCGCGCTCGTCGTGACGACGCAAAAATTGGGACGCGTATCGAGCAGCTTCTGTAGCTGCGCCATGTTCGCGTTGCCGAGCTTGCCGACCTGCTCGAGCACGAGGGTCTCGACTTGCGGTCCCGCGACGCGCTCGAGCGGCACGGCCTGGATCGTCGGGTTGAAAATCACCTCGGGGCGATTGCGTACGCGCGCGTAGCCTCGCGCCATCCGGCCCTTGCCGACGCCGGGCTCGCCGATCAGCAGCAGATTTTGATTGGCCGTGGCCGCTTGCTCCATACTGATCCACAGCGGATAGGTGCTCGCACCGACGATCGCCTCGTGACGTGTCTCGATCGATGCACCCTCGAACCGGCGCACGTCTTCGAGCAGCACGCACACGGTGCGGCCGGTCCGTACGACCGAGGGCGGCGTGACGGTGACCTCGCGATCGATCAGCGCGTGCCCGCCAGCGTAGGTGCCGTTGCGGCTGCCGAGATCGGTGACCACGAACCGGCGGTCCTTCCACATGACCCGCGCGTGCTGGCGGCTGATGCGATCGTCGGTCGTGGTCTGCAGCAGCTCGCGGCCGATGATCACGCCTGCGGCCGGGACGCGGAACACCTGCACCGTGGGTTGGGCGCCGGTCCACACGATCACCACCCCGGGCACCGATGCCTGGGCCGCAGACGGAACGTCCGGACTCACGGTCCGAGTATACCCCTCGAAGTCGCGGTACAAGGGTTCGATGGCGTCGCCAGTGGTCACGTTCGACGTAGGTCAGACCCTGGTAGACCTTGACCTTGACTTCCTGGCACTGCGGCTCGGGGAGCGTGAGATCTCCGTCGGTGCGGAGGCGCTGCACGCTGCTTCACCGGCCGCCTGGCAGCGCTACGACCAGCTCACGGAGGAGGGTGCACACCACCCTTGGCACGCCTTCATCGACACGCTCCTCGCAGGGGCAGGTGTGGGCAATCGTGAGCCCTTGGTCACCTGGCTGTACGAGCAGCAGGCGACGAAAAACCTGTGGCGCAAGCCAATCACACCCATGGTCGAGCTCGTTCGCGAGCTGCGGGAAAGAGGCGTCAAGGTCGCTGCTGTCTCGAACTCCGAAGGACACCTGGCACACCTGCTTGCCGAGATCGGGCTTGCGCCGCTGTTTCACGCGGTCATCGATTCGACCGCTGTTGGAGTCGCCAAGCCCGATCCGCGGATCTTCGCGATCACGCTCGAGGCGCTCGGCGAACCGACACCCTCGATCGCCGTTCACGTCGGCGACTCGTGGGCAGCAGATGTCGAAGGCGCGCGCGCGGCCGGCTGGCAGGCGATCTGGTACCGCTCGCGCAGTGGCAAGGCGCAACATCATCCGAACGTGCCGGTCACGACGACGGCAGACGAGACGCGTGCCGCGTTATCGGCGTTTGGCGTCTGAGTAGATGGCGGCGAGCACGCAGGCTGCCAGCGTGGATGCGGCGGTCAGCGCGAGCGCGCTCACGCGGATGAACGTCCGGATCGGTAGCAGCTTTGCGGCGGTGGCCTTCTTGGCGATCGAAGTGACGTACATCGATTGCACCGTGAAGGTGATCGCGAGATCGAGCGCGACGATCGCGAGCACGACGAGCGCGATCCGCGGCAGATGTGCGCGCACGACGGCCACGCTGTCAGCGATCGCTGCTTGCGGGCTCGTGCGCAGCTCCTCGCTCGCACCAGTCAGCGCGACGAGGCACGCGAGCAGCGCGCCAGGGATGACGAGCGCGAGACCACCGAGCAGCACTGCCATCATCGCGACCAACCACGGCAGCAAGCCGCGGGCGAGGCCGCGCAGTCCGGCGAAGAGCATGCGCAGCTGCGAGAGCGGCGAGCCCGATGCGACCGCGCGCACTGCAGGGGCCACACCGGCGACGAGCAGCAGCTGAAACGCGAGCGTGGTCGCTGCCAGAAACCACGCGAGACGCAGTTGCCAGCGCGCAGCCGCGTAGTCCGCGACCGGGTGCGCCGTCCATGCGATGTAGAGCAGCGGCGCGCATGCGATGACAGCGAGCAGCGCGAGCGGCACGAGGTATCGAACCCACGTCCGCAGCGCCAGCACCGTCACCTTCAAGCGCGGTCCCACCGCTCGAGCTGGCCGCGCACTCCACCGAGATCGACGGGGAACGATCGCGTGCGTTTGAACCCGAGCTGCTCCGCGACGGGCGTGGTGCGGCGGATCGCCGGCGTGATCCAGACGAGCCGGCCACCGGGCGAGAGCAGCTTTGCAAAGTGGGGCAGGGCGGCGACGAGCAGTGCCGCAGCGTCGAGCTGGACGCGGCTGCCGAGCGGCGGGTTCGTGATGATCAGGTCCACCGTGCCCGGCTCGTGTGTGCGAGCGTCCGCGTTGACGAGCTCGGCGGTTACACCCGCGGCGGCAAGGTTCGCGCGAGCGGCGGTGAGCGCCGCATCGTCGAGGTCGGAGCCGAGCATCGTCACGAACGGTCCCAGGCGCGCTCGTTCGATCAGCTCGGATGCCGAGCCGACGAACGGATCCCACACGCGATCACTGTCGCGCGCACCGGCGACGCGGGCGAGCGCGGCGGCGACCGTGGGATGCGATGCGGCGGCGATCTCTGCGACGCGCCACGCGAACCGTGGATCTTCCGCGCGCCGCGGGACGAGGTCGAGCGTGCCCTCCACGTCGTCGACGAGGATGTCCCACGTGGTCTGCGTCGGATCGTTGACGAGCTCGGGGGCGCGCGCGGTGACCGCCTTGGCGACGTCCCACACGACCGCGCGCTTGCGGCCACCCGCGAACCCGAGCCGCCAGCGGATCGGCCCGCGCGTCCACGCCTTCAGCAGCCCGATGATCGCAGGTGACGTGACGACGCTCGCGATGCGCTCGACCAGATCCTTGCCTGCAGGCAGCGCGAACCGGATCGCCGCGCTCACCCACAGTCGCGACTGGTACAGCGTCGACCACGGCCCCGCCAATGTCACGTCGACTTCGTCATCGCGGCGCGGCTTCGGCACCATGCCGAGATGGCGCAGCTCGTCGGCGAGCAGCGACGCCAGCCCGGCGCGGCAGCGCAGCACGACCGCGAGGGACATCCGGTTCGGCGGGGCGATGTCAGTCGCGATCGACGACTCGGTGTCACGCTTCGCATCGCGATCGGCCATCAGCAGCGCGCGGTCACGCCGTCGCGCGAGCTCGCTGTCGGCCGCGGGATCGAGCGCGCGCAGGCGCGTCATCGCCGCGTCGCCGCCGACCTTGCCAAGCGCCTCGGCCAGCGTGCGTCGCTCGTCAGGCGTGACGTCGCTCGCATCCCAGCGCGCGATCATGGCTGCGATCGCGTCATCCCCGCCGAGCTTACCGAGCGCGCTGATCGCGGCGCGGCGGACGCGAACGTGGACGTCGCGCGTGCGTTCGAGCAGCGCCGTGCGCGCAGTCGCATCGCCGGCACGCGCGAGTAATCCGAGTGCTGCGACGAGCCGCATCGTCGCGGCATCGCCGAGCTCGGCGGTGTCACCGCCGACAGGCCCGCCACCGGCGAGCCGTGCATCGATCGCCTTGCGGCCTGCCTCGGCGAGCTTGGTCAGGGCGGTCGCAGCGCGCGCCGCGGCTGGCTCCTCGCCCGCGACGACGAGCTCGACGAGCGCCGCCGCGTCCTTCTGACCGGGCGTGAAGCTCGGCGAGGCGAGGGCCCCGGCGAGGTGGAAGTTCTCTGCTCTGGCCATGGACGGTATCGAATCGCTCGGCCAGCGGCCGCCGACGATCCTGTGCTAGCGACGGTTCTTCTTGCGCGCTTGCTTCTCGGCCTTGCGCTTGTCGCGTGCCTTCTGGCGATCGCGTGCGGCCTGCATCCCGACGGGCGCGCCCTTGGCACCCGGCGGCGTGAAGCCCTTTGGCAGACCGGGGATGTTGCCCTGCGGTACGCCCGGCATGTTCGGCATGTTCGGCAGACCCGCCGCGGCGAGGTCCGGCATGCCGCCGCCCGCTGCCATCAGCGCGTTGATGTCCATGTTCGCCAGCTTCTTCATCTGCGAGAACTGCTTGAAGCCGGGAATCTTGCCCATCAGTCCGGTCGACGCGCCGAGCTGCACCATCATCTGGCGCATCTGCGCAAACTTCTGCAGCAGCTCTTTGACCTCGTTCTCGGTGCGGCCCGAGCCCTTCGAGATCCGCTTGACGCGAGCGGGATGGAAGTCAGCGCGACGGCGCTTGGCCTGGCGGCCGGCAGTCGTCGCGAACTCCTCCCACGAGGTCGCTACGAACACCTGCGGGTTCATACGCTCCTCGAACGTCATCGACGAGATCATCGCCTCGATCTTCACGAGCTCGCGATCGTCGAGGTTCACACCCTCGGGCAAGCCGCCGCCGAAGAACGGCAGCTTCTCGAACAGGTCCTTGAGCGAGCCCATCTTCTGGATGAGCTTGATCTGCTCGAGGAAGTCCTGCATGTCGAACTTGCCCTTGAGCATGCGGAGGGCGTCTTCCTCCGCCTTCTCCGCGTCGACGACTTGCTCGAAATCTTTGACCAGGCCGACGATGTCGCCCATCCCGAGGATGCGCGAGGCGAGGCCTTCGGGACGGAACTCCTCGAGCTTGTCGAGCTGTTCGCCCATGCCGAGGAACTTGATCGGCTTGCCCGTGATCTCCTTGACCGACAGCGCCGCGCCACCGCGGGCATCGCCATCGAGCTTGGTCATGATCACGCCGTCGATCGACAGGCGCTTGTTGAACGTGTCGGCGACGTTGACCGCGTCCTGGCCGGTCATCGCATCGAGGACGAGGAAGATGTTCGCCGGCGAGACCGCGCGGCCGATATCCTCGAGCTCCTGCATCAGCGGCTCGTCGATCGCGAGGCGACCGGCGGTGTCGAAGATCACGACGTCGCAGCCCTGTGCGGCGGCGGCCTCGTTGGCCTCGCGACAGATCGCGACCGGGTCCTTGCCCTCGGCAGAGAACACCGGGACGTCGAGCTGACGGCCGAGCGTCTTGAGCTGCTCGACGGCGGCGGGACGGTAGATGTCCGCGGCGACGAGCATCGCCTTCTTCTTGTGCGTCTTCTCGAGGTACCGGGCGAGCTTGCCGACGGTGGTCGTCTTACCCGAGCCCTGCAGACCGCACATCATGATGCCGGTCGGGCCCTTCTTCGCCCAGTTGAAGTCGGTGTCGACCGGGCCCATCATCTTGACGAGCTCGTCCTGGCAGATCGCGATGAAGGCCTGCTCGGGCGTGATCGACTTGACGCCGTACTCGGCGCTCTTCGCACGGAGCTCGACCTGCTTGCCGCGGGCCGCCTCCTTTACACGCTCGAGGAAGCGCTTGACGACGCGGAACTCGACGTCGCCTTCGAGCAGCGACAATCGAACGTCGCGAAGCGCTTCTTCGATGACTTCGTCGTTGAGCTCGGCGATGCCGGTGAGGCGCTGGCGAGCGGCACGGAATCCCTTGGTGAGGGTCTCTAACACGGTGGGGTCTATAGCACGGTGCTCGGGGATTATGGAGAGTTATCCCGCGGGGATACGCACTAGCGGGGCCAGCCGGCGGCGGCCCGGACGTCGGGGTCCAGGTCGTAGACGAGACGGTCGAGTACTCCCGGGTCTCCACCGGTTGCGCGCCGGATCCAGGCCGCCCTGGCGCACGCCACGCGGATCGCAGGGTCGGGGTCTCGCGACAGGTGGTCGATCACGACTGCGTCGCCAACGAGCGGGAACTGCCACTCGAGCGCGCGGACCACGCCGATCCGGCGCAGCGGGTCGGGAGACAGCGCCCACTGCGATGCGATGTGCGTCGCTTCGAGCGGCTCCATGCGAGCGAGCGCGATCGCGAGGTTGCGCCCGAGCAGCGCGGCTGCGTCCTGTGCGTCGACGTGCTCGCGGTCGATGAAGCCATCGGCGACGAGCAGTGGATCGGGAACGACCCGGTCGTTCGGGGAGGCGAAGGCCGGCGATGCCGTCGCCGCGAGGATCGCGAGCTTCGACAGCAAGCGCATCAGCGAGATTTTGCGCATACGAGTGCGCGCAAGGTGGGGACGCTTGTGCCGGTGTCAACGGGGCTGCGTTATGTTCGGCGCCCGATGTGGAAGCCCTTCGCGATCGCCAGTGTTCTCTGCGTGCTCGGGTGCGGCGGCGGCGGCAAATCGACGGCGCCGACGACCGTGACCGAGACGCCGGTCACGTCGCGGGGGACCGCAGCACCGAGCGCGAACGTCTCTGCCCCGCCGCCACCGCCAGCCGTGGGAGCTCCCGCAGGCGCACAGGGCAACGCCAACCATTGCAACGCGATTCCGGTCGCCGACCTCGCGATCGATGGACTGCTCGACGACTGGAAGGATGCACAGCTCGGGGCGATGGTCGGCTCGCCGACCGACGGACAGATCAACATGCGCTGCACGTGGGACGGCACCACGATCGCGTTCGCATTCGACATCAAGGATGACCGCGTCATTCGCGTGAAGGGTGGCCACGAAGATCGCGTGACGTTGTCGCTCGCTGCCGGTGGTAAGCCGGTCGTCGTGACCGTGCTGCCCGGCAACTCGATGGCAAAGGCGAAGATCACCAAGCCCGCGCGCGTCGAGGTCGCAGATTCGCTGCAGCCCAAGGGCTTCTCGGTCGAGGTCGCGATCCCCGCATCGGCGCTGCCCGATTACTCGCCGTCCACGCCAGCGTTTCAGCTCGAGGTCACGTTCTCGGACTCCGATGCCGCGACCGGCGGCGACACGACCCCACTCACGATCAAGCAGCCGATCGAGCTCGGGGATCGCAAGGATCTCCTCGACGACTTCCTCGCGACGGTGAAGCTGCACCGCGCCGACATCAAGCTCGACACGCTCGTCGACGTCGATCCGGATCGCAAAGGCAACGAGCGCGTCGTCGCGGGTGGCACCGTGATCGGCGTGCTCACCGACCAGTTCGCGTACGTCACGCTTCCCGCGACCAGCGCGGCCGACGTCAAGAAGGTCGAGCTGCTCACGCTCGGTGCCAAGAGCCAGCAGGTGATCAGCGCGCTCGTGCACCAGACCGGCAACGGCGGCTCGCGGAATCTATTGATGCTGTGGACCGTGTGGAGCGGCCAGCTGCAGCCACTCGTCAACATCGAGGTCCGCAAACAGCTCGGCGGTAGCGTGGTCGAGGTCACCTACGCAATCGTGAAAGGCAAGAAAGGCCACGAGCTGGTCGTCGAGTCCAAGCCCGCC
>JAYVWH010000243.1:0-3010 GCA_043786265.1 Kofleriaceae bacterium
GTGGACCTTGGACGAGAAGATCGAGTTCTCGAGCTCGGCATTGCTGGTCGGGACGGCGACCACGAGGCCGATCAGGACTGCCGCGAGCACTGCGGCTACCAGTGTCCATCGCCCTCGTCGCATGCGCGATTGACGGTATCGCATCTCTCGCGCAACTGCGGTCTCGCGATCGCTTGGGCGAATCAGAATCGCGATTCCTCGACGACGAATCGGTGTGATCGCGCGCGAACAACGAGCCGCGTTCGGTTGTCCGGATTGGATTCACCTGAACAGAGCAGCAGGTAAAAAGTTGATTATTACGGACGAGATATCGTTGACCGACTCCATTCAGACGAATATTGTGACGATACCTCGTCGAACACTGGTCGTTCCAGCGTCTGGCAGGTGGAGAGGGGCTCAGCGCTGCTGCGCCCGTGCGCGCGTCGTCATGCACGGCGTCGAAGGGGATACGTTTGCTTTCACGCGATCGAAGCTTCGAGCAGGGTGCGCCGACGACGACGAACGTCGTCCCGTTTCGATCGCACCGTCGAGGCAGCTACGTGGTCGTCGCGGCGCGCCGCGATGACGATGCGCCGGCCTCCGCAGGCACTGCGCCGTACGCGGTGCTCCTGACCGAGGAGCAGCTGCGCGCCATCGAGACGACGTATCCCGATGGACTTACCGCGGTGCAGCTCGTCGATGCGTTCACGAGCCGCGGCATCAAGTTCAGCGAAGCGAGCTTCCGTAAGTACGTCCAGCAGGGGCTGCTACCGCGCAGCAGGCGCGTCGGCCGCAAGGGCAAGCACAAGGGCTCGCTCGGCGTGTATCCGGCCAAGACGGTGCGCCGCATCAACGGCGTGAAGCGCCTCATGACGGAGGGCTTCACGATCGAGGAGATCCAGGGGCAGTTCCTGCTCTACACGGACCTCGTCGAGGGCGTCGGGGAGAATTTGACCGAGCTCTGCGAGCGGCTGACCCGCGATGCAGAGCGTCTCGAAGCGGCAACACGCCGCGAGGTGCTGAAGGAACTGATCGAGGTGCGCAAGGACGGTGGAGACATCGTCGAGCGGCTGAACGCGCTGACGCGACGAGTAGCTGCACCACGCACCGATTCACTTCGTCTAGCCGGCGCCGCGGGGGGCGCCGAGGACTTGCTCTAGCGACGGTGACCCGCACCGTCCATTTCGCTGTTCCACCGAGGAGAAATTATGAGCGACGCCGATGATCGTGACGATGAAGATGAGGGGCTCGAGCTCGAGGCGATGGCCGGCCTGCAGACCGCCGACGCGACCGAAGATGTACTGACGGACGCCGACGGGATCGAGAGCACCGAGGAGGGCGTACCCGAAGTTAGTCGGAAGATTCGGCGTCGCCGCCGCCGTACGCGGCCGAGGAGCAAGACGATCGCGATGAAGCGATTGACGCGCGAGGAGCTTCGCGTCGGCGCGATGATGTATCCGCCGGTCGATATCCCGCGTCCGACCAGCCGCGAGGAGTGCAAGGGCGAGATGCGCCCGTGCCCGTGGGTCGCGTGCAAGCACCACCTGTATCTCGACATCAACCCGGAGACCGGGTCGATCAAGATCAACTTCCCCGATCTCGAGCCGTGGGAGCTCAAGCACACGTGTGCACTCGATGTCGCCGAGCGCGGTGGCATCACGCTCGAAGAGGTCGGTGAGATCATGAACCTGACCCGCGAGCGCATCCGCCAGGTGGAAGTCCGCGGTCTTCTCAAGCTGAAGATGGGCTCGCCGTCTCCGGACGAGCTCGGTGCAGAGCTTCTCGCGCAAGCCGCCGAGGCTGCCAAGGCTGCCAAGGGTCGCAACTAGCAGTACGCTGTCGAATGGTTCGGTTCGTTGCCCTGATCGCGCTCGCGGGGTGTGGGCGTATCGGGTTCGAAGTTGCAGCGACCGGGACCCAGGATTCCGGGATCGCCGACGGTACGACTGATGTCGTGTCGCTCGGTCACGACGAGGACGCCGACGGTGTCCCGGATTCGATCGACGTGTGTCCATTCTTGACGGGCTCGCAGCTCGACGTCGACAGCGATGGCGTGGGCGACGATTGCGATCCCAATCCGGCGACGCCCGGCGATGCGATCGCGTTGTTCGCGACGATGACGCCGGACGATCAGCCGCTGAAGGTCGGTATGTTCACCGACGGCACACTCACGCAGCTCGCCGACTCGCTGACGTTCACCGGGACGCTCGGCGCCGATAACAACCTGTTTGGCAGTCTCGCGATGCCGTTCACCGCCGGCAGCGTCCGCATCGCGCTACAGATGAATATCCTCACCGTCGTCGCCGGCTCGACAACCGGTCAGAATCAGATCGCGGTCGCATTCGCGGATACCACGCCAAACTACTTCGTCGAGCTCAACCAGGTTCCCGGCGTATACGATAACGCGCAGGTCACGTACTACGACGGTACGACGTTCACGCAGACGAATGCTGCGAACCTCGCCAACGGCATTCACACGGGGCCACTCTTCCTGCAGATCACCCAGCGCGTCGGCCTCGGGGTTCGCTTCGACGTGAGCTGGCCCGGTGAGCCCTACACCGCCGAGGTCATGGATGCCGTCTATCAGGGCGGAACGCTGCTCGAGGTGAACGTCAACAATCTCGAGTTCGAGATCCTCTCGCTCACCGTGATCACGTCGCCGTGACTCGTGGTACGCAACGCGCATGATTCGCCGCGCGTTGATTTCGGTGTCCGATAAGCGAGGCGTCGTCGAGTTGGGCAAGGTCCTCGCCGAGCTCGGTGTCGAGATCCTGTCGACGGGCGGGACGTTCTCGGCGCTCCAGCAGGCCGGCATTCCCGTGAAGCAAGTGTCCGCGCACACCGGCGCGCCGGAGATCCTCGATGGCCGCGTGAAGACGCTGCATCCGAAGATCCATGGTGGTCTGCTCGGCCGCGACACCGCTGCGCATCGCGCCGAGATGACCGCCAACGGCATCGAGCCGATCGATCTCGTCGTCGTGAATCTCTATCCGTTCGAAGCCACGGTCGCTCGCGCCGGCGTCTCGTTCGA
>JAYVWH010000244.1:0-5318 GCA_043786265.1 Kofleriaceae bacterium
GGTTTTGCATAAATTCATTTCACCGCAAAGGCGCGGAAGTGCGGAGAATAATTAAGCCCCATGCTGGCCAGCAAGAAATTGACATACCGAACTGTTTCATGCGGCCGCTGCACCGGCACCTGCACCGATGGCAGCCAAGCCGGCACCCGCTCAGGCTCCGAAGCCTGCGGCCGGTTCATTGACGATGGGTTGGGATCAACCTCAAGAAGAGATCCAGGCTCAGCTCCAGGCCGCAAAGGTGCGCGCGGCGGCGGCCGCTGCACCTGCGCCCGCACCCGCACCCGCACCAGCACCAGCAGCGGTGCAAGCAGCAAAGCCTGCGGCTGGTGCGCTGACGATGGGTTGGGATCAACCGCAGGAAGAGATCCAGGCACAGCTCCAGGCAGCAAAGGCGAGAGCGGACGCCGCGGCCGCTGCGCCGGCACCTGTTGCACCCGCACCCGTCGCGCACGTCCACGCGCACGCGCCTATTCAGCAGGCACACGCGCCGGAACCCGCTGCGCACGCGCACGCACACGCGCACGCGCCAACGCCCGTCGCGCACGCTCACGCTCCGGCGCCCGCACAGATTTCGGGTGGCAAGGGCTCACCCGCAGCGACGCTGATGGGAATGCAGGCACCGTGGCAGCAAGCGCTCAAATCGCAGCAGCCGCAGCAGTCGCAGCAACCGCTTCAGCCTGCCGCACCGTCGGTGATCGTCGACTCGGGCAGCCAGCCAAACCCGTCATACGCCCAGCAGCCCGGTGTTCCGCAGCAGATGCGCGACACGCCGAGCCAGCCCAACCCGATGGCTTACGGCCAGCAGCCCGGCGTCCCGCAGCCGGGCGTGCCGCCGATGGGCTACGCGGCACCGGCAGTTCCACAGCAGCAACAACCGCAGCAGCAACAAGCGGGCTTCGCGCCAACGCCGTCGCAACAAGCCGCAGCGACGCAGCACACCCGCTCGCCGACCGACAGCGCGCTCGATAAGCCGCCGAAGAACATGCTGCCGATCTACGCCGCCGTCGCACTCGGCGTCATCGTATTGATCGTCGTGCTCGTGCTCGCCCTCAAGTAAAAGCGAGCCACGACGACCGCGGTGCGCTTCGCGCTCGTTGCTCGCGACACGTCGTGTCGTCGTGTCGTTCTGCAGAGGCCGCGTGGTGGGCGCGCTGCCGCGGGGCCGTGCGTGCGCTCTCGCGGGAGGCGTGGGCCAGAAGGCGCCATTGCGGAGATCGCAATCGTTCCAATCCGTTGACCACAAACGACCGCTGTGGAACGATGTCCGTCAGTGCAGAGGGGAGCACTCCTGATAGCCGTTGCCGTGGTTTCGGGCGCGGCTTGCGAATCGGAGCCTACGGACCCATTCCTGCCGCTGCTGGAAAAGCATGCGGGCCTCGGCGATCCGCCGCCCGATACGTCGAACAAGTACCTCGGTAACGAGACGGTCATCGCGCTCGGCAAGAAGCTCTACTTCGATCCCGCGTTCTCGGGCAAAGCAATCCTCGCCGACATGCTCCTGCGCCCGATGACCACGCCGGGCCGCGCGGCGCTCGGCCAACCGATCAACGCGAGCTGCAACACGTGCCACGACGTCTCGATGGGCGGGTCCGACCACACCGGTGATCCACCCGGTCACACGGTGTCGTTCGGCGGCGGCGCCTACGACGTCAACGGTCAGCAATCGATCAACTCGGCCTACTACGACATCATTTACTGGAACGGTCGCAACGATTCGCTGTGGAGCCAGATCATCGCGGTCGTCGAGAGCCATGTCTCGGTCAACGGCAGCCGCATGCGCGTCGCGTGGCGGATCGTCGACAAGTACAAGGCCGACTACCTCGCCGCGTTCCCCGGGTTCACGCTCCCCGCGGAGATGGATGGCGTCGCCACGCAGCAGGCGCGGCTCGAGGCCGACGGCACGTGCACGCTCGAGGGCGGGACGACGTGCCCGGCCGTGTGTCACGTCCCCGCGGTGGATGACCCGTCCATGCCGGGCCTGACCACCGACTGCCTGCCGCGGTTTCCGTTCGACGGGCGCCCGGGCTTTGTCGAGTTCGGAATCCCCGCGACGTGCGAGCGGGGGACCGTGGCGCTCGACGATCTGAAGCAGCCCTACAACGACGCATGGGACTGCATGCGGCTCGCTGACCAGCGCGCCTCGACACGCATCTACGTCAACTTCGCCAAGGCGATCGCCGCCTACGAGTACACGCTGATCTCGAAGGACTCCGCGTTCGACAGGTGGGCCGCGGCGAGCTTTGCGCCGGGCAAGTTGAACCCGGCGGCCGAGCGCGGCGCGCGGTTGTTCGTCGGCAAGGCCGCTTGCGCCGAATGCCACAGTGGCCCGACCTTCACCGACAGCGAGTTCCACAACATCGGCGTGCCGCAGCTCGGTACCTATGTGCCGACCACGGCGGAGTGCCCGGCGGGCGGCTGGTGCGACTGCGTCACTGACGACACGGCGCTGCCGCAGAACTGCTTGCCGGTCGGCGCGCGCGATGGCCTGCGCAAGCTACGGGCGAACCGGTTCCGGCGTGACTCCGAGTGGAGCGACGACGCCGAGTGCCGCAGCCACTTCTCGTTCCACACGATGCAGAACTATGCCGATGGGCATCCCGACGAGTGCGACGGCAAGATCAAGTACTACAGCCTGACGCTCGACGATTCGTTTCGCGGCCAGTGGCGCACGCCGAACCTCCGCGATGTCGCGCTGACCGCGCCCTATATGCATAACGGCATGTACGTGACGCTACGCGAGGTGGTCGAGCACTACAACGCTGGCGGGATCCACGGCCGGGGTGGCGAAACCATCGGGACGATCGACCCCAAGATCAAAGTGCTGAATTTATCGTCCCAGGAGATCGACGATCTTGTCGCATTCCTTGAGACTTTGACCGGGCAGGTGGACCCTGCCGTGACCGAGCCGCCGGTTGTCCCCGCGGCGTCTGCCTTCTGAGATATAGGACTACTAATGAACTACTCGCGTCGATGGATCCTGGTGGGGGCGTTTGCAGCGGCAATGTTTGCGAGTGCGTGTGGTGACAACCACGACGTGCCGAAGATCGACGCGGCGGCCGACGGAAACGAACACGCCGCCATCGATCGCGGCGCGTACATCATGAACGTCACGGCTGCGTGCGGCTTCTGCCACACGCCGCTGTTGCCAAATGGTACGCGCGACCTCGACAAGCTGTACTCGGGCATCGACTGCTTCATCGATCTCGACAGCCCGACCCTCGCCGACAACCACAACGGCATGGGCTGTCTGTCGACGCGCAACCTGACGCCCGACCCGACCGGCCTTGCTAACGCCACCGACGCGCAGATCAAGAACGCGTTCCGTAACGGCGTGCGTACCGACGGCAAGAAGCTCGTGCCGGTCATGCCCTGGTACATCTTCCACAACATGACCGACGACGATGCGGACGCGGTCGTCGCGTACCTGCGTTCGCTCAAGCCCGTCAGCCACACGGTCAAGGCGAACGAGACGCCGTTCTCGCTGTTCAACGATGGCATCGCGGTGCCACAGATTCCGTTCCTCGCCACGTGGGCCTCTATGAAGCCGCTGCTCGACAATGAGATTCCATACCCGCGCGGCGGCACCAACAACGCGAGCGCGATGCACGGGCGCTACCTCGCATCGGCCGTGGGGCTCTGCATCGACTGCCACACCCCCGAGGTCAGCCCGTTCTTCCTCAAGCTCGACACCGACCCGAGCGACGGTTTCGGCGGCGCGTTCGTCGGTGGCAAAGCCTTCCCGAAGGAGGTGCTCGGCCTCATCGATCCGTCGTACCCGAACGTTATCTTCACGCGCAACCTGACGCCTGACACGACCGGCATCGGCTCGTACACCAAGGCGCAGATCATCGCGGCGATCAAGGATGGCCGCGACCCCGACGGTAAGGAAGTCTGCGCCGCGACGCACGGCAAGATCACGGCCCCGTACGCCGCGCTCACCGACGAGGATGTCAACGACATCGCCGAGTACCTGATCAACCTCCCGGCACTGACTGCCAACTGCGGCGCTCCGCCGATGCCGCTCGACGATCCCGTGGCCGAAACTGCGTGCGGCGACAATCTCGACAACGATAGCGACGGGGTCATCAACGACGGTTGCCCGGCGCCGTGCCCGAACTGTCAGGGCCCGCCCGTTCCCTGAGCTTCGTGCGCCGCGTTGTCGTAGCTCTGTTCGCGTTGGGGGCCTGCTCGGACCCACCGGCGGTGCCGCCAGACGCGGAGGTCTTGCCGTCGGCGCTGCCCGATCGGCTGTCGCAGACCGGTCTGTACACCGACATTCGCGGCAAGGTCGTCGCGTCGCGACTGACCGAGTTCGCGCCGAACAATGTCCTGTGGTCCGACGGCGCGGTGAAGACGCGCTGGTATCAGCTGCCGATGGGTGGCGTGATCGACAGCTCGGACATGAACCACTGGAGGTTCCCGGTCGGCAGCAAGTTCTTCAAGGAGTTCGCCCGCGACGGCGTGCGCCTCGAGACTCGCCTGATCTGGCGCGTTGGTGACACCGGCAATCGCGAGAAGGACACCTTGCTTGGTTCGTACGTCTGGAACGACGACGAGAGCGATGCCGAGCTCGTGCCACTGGGCGAGCAAGATGTCCGCGGTACCGACCACGACGCGCCCGCGCAGGAGACATGCTGGCACTGTCATGTCGGCGACGCCGGCAATATCCTCGGCATGTCGGCGCTGCAGCTGGGTGACGTCTCAGCGCTGCCGCTATCGGTGCCGCCCTCCGATCCCACGCCGTTCGCGGCACCGAACCCGGCGCTTGGTTATCTGCACGCGAACTGCGGCCATTGCCACAACCCACGCGGTGGGGCGTGGTCCGACTCGCACATGGTGCTGCGCCTCGACGTCGAGGAGCGCGATGCATTGACATCGCAGCCGTACCTGACGACCGTCGGGGCGCCGCTCGAGCAATGGATCGGGCGCGGCTTCGCCTATCGCATCGTGGCAGGCGATCCAGCCCAGAGCGCCGCGTTCTACCGGATGAGCCAGCGTACGATAAACGTTCAGATGCCGCCGATCGCTACTGAGCACACCGACGTCGCCGGCATCGCGCTCATCCGCGCCTGGATCGAATCTCTATGAAGCGTCTCGTCTGTCTGCTGTCGTGCATCTCGGGAATCGCGCTCGCGCAACCGGCTGCCGAGCCCGTGCCTCCACCAGAGCCGCAGCCGTCCGCGGACTCTCCGCCAGCGCCGCCGCCGCCTGTCGAAGAGCCCAAGCCTGATCCGAACGCAGAGGCGGACGCGCGCATGCAGACGCTCGAGCAGCGGCTGCAGAAGGTCGAGGACGACCTCGACGAGGCGAAGGACGAC
>JAYVWH010000245.1:0-2793 GCA_043786265.1 Kofleriaceae bacterium
CGACGTCTTGCGGAACGCGATTGGATCGTGTGTGCGTCGATACAGAAACGCGACTGCGACCAACCCGATGACCACCGCACCGACGAGGAGCTTCGTGGCGGCCGGATCACCTGGCAACAGCAACGGCGCCGCACCACCGGCGAACGCGACACCGGTAGCGATCACACAGAACCAGCGCGTGCGCAGGATCTCGTCGTGCTCGAGCGCTTCGAGGGGCGAGCCGATCGTCGTCGATTGTGAAGGCGCCCCGGTCGCCGTCGACGGTGCCTTCGTCGCTGATCGTGGTCGCGGGCGCTCGGGGGTGACCGACGTGTCCTCCTCGTCCTGTTGCGGCAGACGCGAGCTCGACGCTTTCGTCGCTTCGTCGTCGTCAGCGTTGCCCACGTAGTCAGCTTATCCCGGGCGAGTGGCTCACGTGCACGCTGTCAGCAGTGCCTTGCCCCACTCCGTGACGCGCCACTGCCGGATGCCCTCGACCGCAGCGAGCTCTGTAAGCGATTGCGCCCCCGCCTGCGCGAGCCGCTCGATGACGCGTGACGGCATGACGAGCGCCGGATCGAGGCGCGCTGCCTTGGCCTCACGCTCGCGCCACGCACGGAGCGCTTCAATACGCCGTCGCACGGCCGCCGAGAGCGTCGTGCGCTCCCCGGCTTCGCGCGCGGGCAACGCGTCGTCCGGCAGCTCGAGCCCGCGCTGGATTGCTTCATACACGGTCTCGATCTCGCCGCGCTGCTTGGGATACGACGACAGGATGTCGGCAACGTCGTCGATCGAGCCGGGCGCTTGCTCCGCCATCGCGATCAGCACCTCGGGGCCGACGATCTTGAACGGCGGCCGATCGGCGGCGGAGGCCCGCTCCTCGCGCCAGTTATAGAGCTCGCGCAGCACGGCCTGATGTCGTCGTGATAGCCGCGCCGAGCCCTTGATCCTCCGGAAATCGTCGGGATCCGAGCGCTTCGACGGCCCCGGTCGTGACTTCGCGAGCGCCTCGAACTCCTCGCGCGCCCAGTCGGTGCGTCCCGCAGCAGCGAGCCGTTCGGTCAGTCGCGCAGCGAGCGGCATCAGGTGGGTCACGTCGGCGAGTGCGTAGGCCTCTTGCTTCGATGTCAGCGGGCGCTTCGACCAGTCGTCACGCTGGCTACTCTTACTGAGCTCGACACCGAGCTCGTTGCGGACCAACGCCTGCAAGCCAACCTCGGTGTCACCGAGCAGACGCGCCGCGAGTGACGTGTCGAACATGGTGCGAAACGCGAACCCGAAGTCGCGCCACAGCGACGTGACATCGTTGTCGCCGCCGTGCACGACCTTGAGCACCGACGCATCCGCGAAAATCGGAGCCAGGGGGCCGAGGTCTTCGAGTGCCAGCGGGTCGATCAGGCACGAGTCACCGCCAAACGCGATCAGCTGGATCAGGCAGACCTTCTCCGTGTAGTGGTGAAGGCTGTCCGCCTCGGTATCGATGCCGATCGCGCGGCATCCGGCGAGCTCGTCGACGAAGTCTTCGAGATCAGCGGCGGTGCGTATCCAGCGGGTCGGGGCGGCGCGGTCCACGCGGCAGCTTAGAGCTGAAGTCCCCGGGCGCTCAACCCCTAGCGCGGTTCGGTCGCCGCGCGGTGCAAGAACTCGTCGACCGCGGCGAGGATCTCGTGATTGTCCGTCTGCTGATAGCGCTCGAGTGCGCGCGCGCAATCAGGTGTGCGCTCGAGGAACCGCGGCAGCACCTGCGGATCGTCGAGCGTCAGCGTGAACATCCCGTAGCCTTCGCGCTCGAGATACTTCGCGTTGAGCCACTGCTCGAACTGGCCTTCGAGCGGAAGAGCAAGCATCGGCTTTTTCAGGAACACGGCCTCGCCCATCAGCGTGAAGCCGCCCCCGGCGATCACCGCACGCGAGGTCGCGAGGTCGGCGATGAAGCCGTCCTCGGAGAACGGCATGAAGCGTAAATTCGCGTCGCGGACCTCCTCCGTGATCCCCGGCCGCATGCCGTAGATGCGGCTCTCGATCCCGCTCGCAGTGAGGGCAGTCTGCAGCGCCGCGTTGGGTCCCGACTGATAGATCAGCAGGTGGTCGCCGTCGCCAGGCTTCGCCGCGAGGATCTCGGGCCGCAGGATCGGCGGAAACAGATAAGTGTTCGGCTTGCGCGGCGGCGGGCGGAAGAACGAGGTGACGTAGTACGCGTCGCAGGTCGGCAGCTTCGTCTTGATGAACGCCTTGGTCACCTGAAACGCGACGCGGTTGCCCTCGATGATGTCCGCCGGCAGCTCGCAACGGTGGATCACCTGCATGTTGTCGATCGACAGGATCGGGATCCGGTTGTTGCGCCCGTAGAGGTAGCTCCACGATTCGAAGTCGCTGATCACGACCTCGGGCTCGAACGCTCCGATCAGCTCGAAGTAGGCGGCGATATTGCGCGGGACCCCGAGCAGCCCGTTGACCACGTTCGACCACAAGGTCTTGCCGGGTCGCACGCGATTCTCTTCGAGGATCATGTGCAGGCCGTGAATCGTGTTGACGTCGGCAAACCGCTTGCCGAGGAACGCGGCTGCGCGCCCAGACGCCATGATCTCGACCTGATGCCCTGCGGCGATCAAGTGCTCGAGCACGACCCGCGACCGCATCGCGTGCCCCATTCCTTCGCCGACGACTCCGTAAAGAATTTTCATGAACGAGTGCCTTAAATATTTCTCTTTTGCACCCAGATCTTGATTAAGTTCTTGCGCGAGCAAGCTCCACGCGTCGCATGTAACATGCACGCACGGTCCGGACGTCTTCCAGATAGCGCGGAAGTTCTTC
>JAYVWH010000246.1:0-2827 GCA_043786265.1 Kofleriaceae bacterium
CCTCGCGGTGGGGCCCACCGTGGGCATGGAGGAGGTCGCGCTTCCCGAGCTGCGCGAGGTCGGCGGCACCATCCGGATCGAGAGCAACGGCTCGCTCCACGGCATCTTCCTGCCGCGGCTGGCGCGCGCGGGGCGAATCGACATCGAGGCGAACGCCGCGCTCACCACGGTCTCGTTCCCGCGCCTCGAGGCCGCGCTCGGATCGGTTCTGATCGTGCAGAACGGCGCGCTCGAGCTGATCGATATCCCGGTCCTCGCCAGCATCGGCAAGGACCTGGTGATCACCGACAACGGGGAGCTGTCGCTGATCGAGGCCGGTAGCCTCGCGACCGTTGGGGACATCCGCATCGAGCGGAATCGCAAGCTCCCTGCCGACCAGGTGGACGCGGTCCGTGCGAAGACCCCGTCGCCCTAGTATTCTCTCGGCCATGTCCCGCGATGTACTCGAGCTGGCCACGTCCCTTGGATATCTCGACGAGCTGTACGAGAAGTTTCAGGACGCGCCCGCCGAGATCGATCCGAGCTGGCACGACCTGTTGAGCGAGGCGCGATCAACCAACGGCCACGCTACCAATGGTCATGGGACCAACGGGCACCCGAGCGGCAACGTGCAGGCCGCGATCGCGGTCGAAGCGGAAGCGCCCGCGCCCGCTGCGCCGCGGGTGATCACCCGCCAGACGCTGCCGAGCTTCTCGCGCCCCGGCTCCGTCACGATGTCGCCGATCACGGCGCAGGCGATTCCGAGCGTGTGGCCGCTGGTCAATGCGTATCGCAGCCGTGGCCACTTCGCGGCGAGCCTCGATCCGCTCGGGCTCCTCGAGACGGCGCGGATCAGCGAGCTCGATCCGGTGACCTGGGGCTTCACCGAGATCGATCGCGATCGCGTGGTCGAGCCGACCGGTGTCCACGGGATGCCGCGCGCGACGGTGGGCGAGCTGCTCGCGTACCTGCAGCGGATCTATGCGGGATCGGTCGGTCTCGAGTTCATGCACATCTCCTCGCCGGGCCGCCGCTCGTGGCTCGCCGAGCGAATGGAGACCCAGCTCGCCAAGCCGCTGCCGGAGGAGACGCGCAAGCACGTGCTCCAGCTGCTGATCAACGCGGAGCAGTTCGAGCGGTTCTGCCACACCAAGTATCCCGGGACGAAGCGGTTCAGCCTCGAGGGGTCAGAGAGCTTGATCCCCGCGCTCGATCTGCTGCTCACCCACGGCGCACGGCTCGGGGCGATCGAGGCGGTGCTCGGCATGGCGCACCGCGGACGACTCACGACGATCGAATCGATCCTCCGCCGCCCGGCCCGCGATCTGTTCGGCCACTTCGAGGACGCCGAGCCCGAGAAGGCGATGGGCGGGGGCGACGTGAAGTACCACCTCGGCTATTCGTGCGATCGCACCGATCAGAACGGCAACCTGATGCACGTATCGCTCGCGTTCAACCCGAGCCACCTCGAGGCCGTGGATCCCGTCGTGGTCGGTCGCGTGCGCGCAAAGCAGACGCGGCACCACGACGTGGAGCATCGCCGCGTGATGGGGTTGCTCGTCCACGGCGATGCCGCGTTCGCCGGACAGGGGTTGGTGGCGGAGACGCTGCAGCTGTCCAGCCTGCCGGGCTATCGCACCGGTGGCACCGTTCACCTGATCGTCAACAACCAGGTCGGGGTCACCGCGTCACCCGCCGAGCAGCGCTCGACGCCGTACTGCACCGACATCGCGAAGATGCTCGAGTGCCCGATCTGGCACGTCAACGGCGAGGATCTCGATGCGCTCGCGCGCGTGCTCGAGATGGCCTGCGAGTTCCGCGCGCAGTTCGCCTCCGACGTCGTGATCGACATGTACTGCTATCGCAAGTACGGCCACAACGAGAACGACGAGCCGAGCTTCACGCAGCCGCTGATGTACGACGCGATCAAGCTCAAGGCATCACCGGTCGAGATCTACAGCAAGCGCCTGGTCGACGAGCGCGTGCTCACCGCCGAGGACGTCACGGCGATGACGCAGCGTCGCGTCGCGGAGCTCGAGACCGAGCTCGAGGCGGCGAAGGCGGCGAACAAGCGACCGGAAGGTCCGTCGATGACGGCGATGTGGCGCGGCTATCGCGGTGGCATCACCGATGCTCCGGTCGACGCCGACACCAAGGTCCCCCGCGAGATCCTCTCGCACATCGCATCGGCGATCACCGAGGTGCCGCACGGCTTCACGCCGCATCCGAAGATCGATCGTCTGCTCGAGCAGCGCGCGCAGATGGGCCGGGGCGAGCGCCCGCTCGACTGGGGCATGGGCGAGCTCCTCGCGTACGGCTCGCTGCTCTACCAGGGCATCAACGTGCGGCTCAGCGGTCAGGATTGTTCGCGCGGCACGTTCAGCCACCGCCACGCGATCATCACGGACATCAAGACCGGGCGCGAGCACCTGGTGCTCGGTGGGATCCAGCCGGAACAGGGCCAGTGCCGGATCTACGACTCGCTGCTCTCCGAGGCCGGCGTCATGGGTTTCGAGTTCGGCTACTCGCTCGACTATCCCGATGCGCTGGTGATGTGGGAGGCGCAGTTCGGCGACTTCGCGAACGGCGCGCAGGTGATGATCGATCAGTTCATCACGTCGTCGGAGGACAAGTGGAAGCGGCTGTCCGGACTCGTGCTGCTGCTGCCGCACGGCTACGAAGGGCAGGGGCCCGAGCATAGCTCGGCGCGGCTCGAGCGTTATTTGCAGCTGTGCGCCGAGGACAATCTGCAAGTCGCCAATTGCACCACCCCGGCCAATTACTTCCACATTCTGCGGCGCCAGATGCGGCGCGATTTCAGAAAGCCGCTCATTCTGATGACGCCCAA
>JAYVWH010000247.1:0-4952 GCA_043786265.1 Kofleriaceae bacterium
AGATCGATCGCGCGGGCGTCGCGAAGGCGATGCCGCACTTCGCCTGGGACGTCTACTTCAAGGCGGTCGGTCAGCCCAAGCTCGTCGACATCACCGCGTCCGCGCCCGAGTTCCTCGTCGGACTCGATGCGCTGATCGTCAAGACGCCGCCCGCGCTGTGGCGCACCTATCTCACGGCGCACGTACTGGCGAACATGGCGCCGCTGCTGACGAAGAAGCTCGTCGACATTCAGTTCAAGCTCGAGCAGGCGATCAGCGGCGCCACGGGGCAGCGCGAGCGCTGGAAGCGCTGCGTCGGCCGCGTCGATAAATCGCTTGGCGAGGCGCTCGGCCAGATCTTCGTGCGCGACCGGTTCCCGGGTGCGAGCAAGACGGCGGCTGAGGATCAGGTCCACGCAATCGTCGAGGCGATGAACACCAACATCGACGCGCTGCCGTGGATGGACGCGGCCACGAAGACCAAGGCGCACGAGAAGGCCGCTGCGATGGCCTATCACATCGGTTATCCGAGCAAGTGGCGCACGTACGCGTTCAAGATCGAGCCGAAGTCCGCGGTCGCAAACTCGTTCGCGGCTCGCCGTGCCGAGTCAGCGCGGCAGTTCGCGAAGATCGGCAAGCCGGTCGATCGCACCGAGTGGGACATGTCCCCGTCGACGGTGAACGCCTACTACAACCCGGTGCACAACAAGATGGTGTTCCCGGCGGGGATTTTGCAGACGCCGTTTTATCAGGTCGATCACACCACCGCGGTCAACCTCGGCGGCATGGGCATGGTCGTCGGCCACGAGCTGACGCACGGCTTCGACGATCAGGGCTCGCAGTTCGACGCCAACGGCAACATGACGAACTGGTGGCAGCCCGAGACCGAAAAGCAGTTCAAGCAGCGCACGCAGTGCGTGATCGACCAGTACAGCAAGTATCCCGCGGGCGGCGCCAAGGTGAACGGCAAGCTGACCGTCGGCGAGAACATCGCTGACATCGGGGGCCTCAAGCTCGCGCTCGCGGCGTATCGCCACCTGCGTTCGTCGGCAGCGGACACGGATGTCGCCGATGGATTCACCGAGGATCAGCAGTTCTTCCTCAGCTTCGGCCAGACGTGGTGCGCGAAGATGCGGCCCGAGTACGAGTCGATGCTCGTGAGCACGGACCCGCACTCGCCTGCGCAGTGGCGCGTCAACGGCACGCTCGCAGCGTCGCCAGACTTCGCGAAGGCGTTCCGCTGCAAGCTCGGCACGAAGCTTCGGCCAACCAACGCCTGCGTCGTGTGGTGATCCCTCAGCGCGGAAGCGATCGTCAGCCCGCGGTGAAGCACGCGCGCAGGATCGGGTCGGCCATGCGCAGCGCAGCGATCCTCGTCGCCGCATCGCTCGCTCCCATGACGGCACCGACGAGAGCGCCCAGCGGTTTCTTCGCTTGCTTGTTGTCGACGCAACGCTGACCGAACGTCCGCACGAGGTTGCCCGGGTCGACGTTGGGAAGCTCGACCGGTCCCGGCTTGAACACAGGCACCGCGTCCCAGCGTGCGATCGCGTGCATCAGCGGCGCTTGTTCTGCCCAAAGCGTCGTCAGCTCCTGCAGCCCGAGCACGCGTTGCGCGAGCGTTTCGCCGAGCCCGGCAAAGCCCAACCAGGCGATCCACATGCGCGAGAGCAGCGGCGGCATCGTGTCGCGCGCCGCGTACTGCCGTGGGCCGAACAGCTCGTTGAACCGCATCGACGGCGTGAGCGCGAGGGCGTTCGCGAACGTCTCGCTACTCGGCGCGCGCCACGGCACACCGAGCAACACCTCGAACGCGGGCGTGACGATGTCGAAGGCGCCAGTAAGCGAGGTCTCGTCCTGCGCGGCCCACGCGGCGGCGAGATCGCACGGGTGCGCGAAGATGGTATCGGCGATCGCGCGCTCGCGCGTGATCAGCTCCGGGTCCGCCGGCAGCTGCGTACCGACGATCGCAGGATCCTGGATCGATAATATCTCTGCGAGCACCTCGTCGTGCCTCACTCCGCCGTCGTCGACAGCGACCGCGAGCGGGCAGATCACACTGTTGTAATCGACGACGAGCGTCGACCCGATGCGGAACACCCGATTGAACGGGAACAGGCGGCAGCTCGCCGGCTTCGCCGCCCGACCGTCTTCGATCTCGACGCGACACAGTCCATCATCAGCGAGAAACCAGCAGCGGTCGCGCGGATTGAACGCGGTGATCGCATCGCCCCGCCGCCGGATGAAGGCGGCGAGCTCGGGCCGCTTGGTCACGAGCTGTACGAGCTGGCCGGCGGTCACGTCGATGCCGATGCCGTGCCCCTTGCAGCACGCGCCGCAGCCGCGACACTCGTACTTGAAGCGCCGATCGGGCCACGTGAAGTAGACGTCGGCCAATGACTACTCTAGCTAAGAGCCGGCTTGCGCGAGCCGCTTGAGGAACGGAACCACCTGCCGGTTCGTCACGTCCTCGGCGACTGCCTCGAGACAGTCGCGCATCCCGCTCGTGATGTCGCTCGCGGAGTTGCCAGTCATCGCCTTCGCGGAGCCCGACGCAGACGCGGCGCGATTGGCTTCCCACTTCTCGCCGCCATCCGTGCCGCCCCAAGGCGCGATGCGAATTGCGACTGTGCATGCGATCGTCGTCTGCTTGCCGCCCTTGGTGACCTCGATCTTCTTGACGGTCGACGCGACGATGTAGCCCTGCGACTTGTTCGACGCGAGATCCTTGCTCGTCGGCGAGCCGCCGCCGGGCCACTTGGTCGAGTAACCGGTGCGCTCGATACCTTTGCGGACGATCTTCGCAACGCGATCGGGCGCATCCTGCGGCGCCTTGTTGGATTGATCGATCGCCTTGTCGATGTTGACGAACACCGCGGGCTTGGCGCCACCGCTCGTGCTCGGCGTGGACTTGCTCTTCTTGTACTGTGCGATCTTGGCGAGGACGTTCGCTGCGGTCGACCTGACCTTGCTGTCGGCGTCGCTCTTGGCCGCCTTCTCGAGAGATTCGAACGCGAGTGCGCGTGCATCATCCGCAGTCTTGGCGTCGATCATCTTCTCGAGCGCAAGGACAGCGACGCGACGAATCGTTGGATCGGCGTCCTTGCCAACCGTGTTCGACACCGCGAGCACCGCGCGCGGATCGTGACTCTTGCTGAGAGCGAGGACCGCGGCGATGCGTACCTTCTCGCCTTTTCCGGGCGCGAGCTCTTTCACGCTCGTGTCGATCGAATCGGCACGAGCGGCTGCGCTGCATAACAGCAGGCAAGCGGTGAGCACCGCGAGCACGCGCGCCATCTCCTTCAGCCTAACACGCGCCAGGAAATCCGTGACCGCGGCTGCACCTCCCACTTAGGAGTAGAGTCAGCACAGTGAGCATCATCGAAAGTCTCCGGGTGCTCGCCGCCATGGCACAGATCACCACGCCGTCGCTCGTCGACATCGTGCGGGGAACGCTCGATCGCGGCACGGTAGATGACCGCGCGCGCTGGTTCGGTCGCAAGGTCGTCGAGGTCCTCGGTGTCGACTTGATTGCTTCGGGAGCAGATCGCGTCCCCGCCGATCGCGCCTACGTCTACATGTCGAACCACCAGAGCCACCTCGACATCCCGATGCTCTACGCAACGCTGCCCTCACGCACGATCCGGATGCTCGGCAAGAAGGAGCTGTTTCAGATCCCACTGTGGGGGCGTGGCCTACGCGCGGCCGAGTTCATCGAAGTCGACAGGACCAACCACGCGCGCGCGATGCAATCGATCGAACACGCAGCGAAGTTGATCCGCGACGGCGTCAGCATCTACCTCGCTCCCGAAGGCACCCGGTCAACGACCGGCAAGATCGGGCCCCTCAAGAAGGGCGGCTTTCATCTGGCGAAGGACACCCACACGCCGATCGTTCCGGTCGCCATCGACGGGACCATCCACATCCTGCCCAAGGGCGGGCGCGTCATGAACGCGGGCAAGCGCGTCGAGGTCACCATCGGCGCGCCCATCTCGGTCGAAGGGCGCGAGATCGAAGACGTCATGGCGGACGTGTCGAGCTTCCTGAAGCGCCACATCGAGGGTTAGCGATTTCCTGAGGCGTTCAGCCTGCTTCTGCGGCGCGTCAGCGCTGCAATTATGCTGTATCTTGATCGGGTGACCTGGGTCGTGCCGTTGGCGCTCGGGGGACTCGCCATCATGGTGATGGCCGTGTTCACGATGCTGTCTGGCCGGAGGCGGCAGCACGCCACGATCGCACCTGCGCAGGTCGTCGGTCCCCGGATCCTAGTTCACGACATCAACGACGACCGATGCACCGGGTGCGATGCGTGTGTCGCTGTCTGTCCAACCAACGTCTTGGACCTGGTCCAGAACAAGAGCCGCGTGCTGCGGTTCGAGGACTGCATCCAGTGCGAGGCGTGCATGTTTGCGTGCCCAACTGATGCGCTCGTGATGTTCCCCGAGGGATCGGTTCCGCCGCCGCTGAAGATCCCCGAGATCGATGAAAACTTTCAGACCGCGATCCCGGGCCAGTACTTGATCGGCGAGGTCGCCGGTAAGCCGCTCGTGAAGAATGCGGCAAACCTCGGCCGCGCGGTGATCGAGCACATGCTGACGACCGGCATGTACCCGGGCGCGCTCGGCCCGAGCTCGCCTGGCAACGATATCGTCGATGTCGCGATCGTCGGCTCCGGCCCCGGTGGTCTGTCCGCGGCGCTGACGTGCATCCAGAAGGGGCTGTCGTACGTCGTGCTCGAAAAGGAGCAGGAGATCGCATCGACGCTCTCTCGTTATCCCAAGGGAAAGCTCGTCATGGCCGAGCCGTACGACACACAAAATGTCTCCCTGCTGCCCGTGTTCGATTCGAGCAAGGAGCAGCTGATCCCGATCTGGAAGGAGCTGCTCGAGCGCGTCCGCCTGCGCGTCAATCAAGGCGAGTCCGTCGAATCGGTCCAGCGCGCGCCCGATGGCGCGTTCGACATCCGCTCGACC
>JAYVWH010000248.1:0-3972 GCA_043786265.1 Kofleriaceae bacterium
CGGCGCCGCTGCGCGGACCGGCAGAGCCCGTCCTTGCCAACTCCGCTTCGGCGCTCTTACCGCATGCCGCGATCCGGTACAGCAGCTTGGCGTCGTCGATGAAGTCGAAGCCTTCGGCGCGCGCGGTGGTCGACGCCGCGAGCAGTGCCACTGCAACGACGACTCGAATCGCGCGGGCCGGCTCGGCCGGCCCGCGCAGTACCGCCGAAGGCGGTGCGGAGTCGTTCATCAATCAGCGCCGGCGACGGCGCCCTCGTACATCTTGTCGAGCAAGCCGCCGTACTTCTTCTCGACGACCTTACGCTTCACCTTGAGGCTCGGCGTGAGCTCGCCCGCGTCGATCGAGAGGTCCGTCGGCAGGACCTCGAACTTCTTCACGCTCTCGTACTTCGCGAGCGTCTTGTTGACCTCGATGAAGTACGGCTCGATCAGCTTCTTCACCGCGGCGCTCTGCACGACCTCGGTGTAGCCCTTGCCGGCGAGCCCGTTGTCGCGCGCCCACTTCATCATCGACTCCTCGTCGAGCGTGATCAGCGCGGTGACGAAGTTGCGCTTGTCACCGTGCACGATCACCTGGCTGAGGTACGGGCACGTCGCTTTGAGCTTGCCCTCGATCGACTGCGGCGCGATGTACTTGCCGCCGCTCGTCTTGATCAGGTCTTTCTTCCGATCGGTGATCCGCAGAAAGCCCATTGCATCGACCTCGCCGATGTCCCCCGTGCGCAGCCAGCCGTCCTCGGTCAGCGCCTCGGCCGTGGCCTCGGGCAGGTTGTGATAGCCCTGCATTACTCCGGGAGAACGCAACAGGATCTCGTTATCTTCCTTCGCGAGCTTCAGCTCGGTGCCCGGCATCGGCATGCCGACGCTGCCGAAGGCAAACTTCGTCGGACGGTTGACGAAGCTTGCGGCGCTCGACTCGGTGAGGCCGTAGCCCTCGAGGATCAGGATCCCGCACGCGTGGAAGAACTCGGCGATGTCGCGTGACAGCGGCGCCGATCCAGAGATGCAGAACTTCACGCGCCCGCCGAAGCGCTCCTTGATCTTCGAGAAGACGAGCCGGTCGGCGATCTTGAGCTGTATGGCGAGCAGTCCCGACGGCTCGCGACCGGCCTGGCGAACCTTGCTGCCCTGTTTACCGACCGCAATGCCCCAGTGGAAGATGCGCTGCTTGATCGGCGACTGCTTCTTCAGCCCTTCGAAGACCTTGTTGTAGAACTTCTCGAAGATGCGCGGCACGGCCGGCATCAGCGTCGGCCGCACGACCGCGAGGTTCTCGATGATCTTCTGGACGCGACCGTCGACGGCGCTGACCGAGCCCGACGCGATGTGGCCCGACATCAGGACCTTGCCGAACGAGTGCGACATCGGCAGCCACAGGTACTGAACATCGTCCGGACCCCACAGCTTGATCGCGTCGATCGCATCGGATGTGTAAGCCCAGCACTCGTGGAGCAGGCGTACGCCCTTGGGCTTGCCGGTGGTTCCGGACGTGTAGATCAGCGTCGCGAGCTGGGTCTTCTCGATGCTCTTGACGATGTCATCGACGGCCCGCGGATCCTTGGCGAGCACCTCTGCACCCTTGGACTCGAGATCGGCGAGCGTCATCACCCAGTCGCCGTCCTTGGCGTCGGGGGCCCCGTCGAGGAGGATCAGTTTCACCAGCTTCGGCATCTGCGCCTTGTGGTCGCGCAGCTTCTTGACCTGGGCGGCGTCCTCGACGAACAGGTAGCAGGTCTCGGAGTCGGACAGGATGAACGCGCAGTCCTCGGGGGTGCTCGATGGATAGACGGTCGTGGTCGCGCCGCCCGCACACAGGATGCCGAGGTCGCACAGCAGCCATTCCACCCGCGTATTCGCGAGGATGCCAACGCGTTGCTCCCGATGCAGGCCGAGCGCGATCAGGCCCGCTGCGATTGCCTTGACCCGCTCGCCCGCCTGTCGCCAGGTCATCGACCGCCAGTCATCACCGACCGGGTAGCGATAGGCCTCCCGGTCCGGAGTCATCTGGATCCGCGCCATGAACAGCTGGGCGATGGAGGTTGTCTTGCGCGTCAACTTCTCGGGGGCAATCGCCTCGGGCATAAGCGGCGTGACTATGCAACGCGCTCACACCCGGCCGCAATTCCCTGGGGAAGGGATCGGAGTTACCCTCGGTTGGTGGCCGGAGCGACCGAATGGCTCGATACCCTCGCCGCCGCGTGGCGCGCCGAGCGGCATGCAGCGCGCGCGAAGATCGCGATGGAGCGCGCCGGCCGGACGCTCGTCGAGCGCGTCGCACTCGGTATCGCGATCGCGCGCCTGAGAATCGTCGATGAGCAATCGGCCCCCGGCGATCGCGTGCGCGTACGCGTCACGGTTCCCGACACCGTAGACCTCGATAACCTGCGCCTTGCGCCGGGCGATCCGGTGCGTCTGTGGGCGGAGCATCCCGACGAGGCGAGCGCCGTGCGCGGCGTGTTCGAACGACGCGACGAGCAGAGCCTGTGGCTGATGCTCGACCGCCCCGTGGACGAGCTCGAGCGTGACTACTCACTCGATCCGGAGGCGCCCGAGCTGACGTTCGATCGCGGTGACAACGCAATCGCACGCTCGCGCGCCGCCCTCGCAAACTCGGACCTCGCACGGCTGCGCGAAGTGGCGGGCCTCGCACGACCCGCGAAGCTGCTCGCGGCCAGCTCGTGGGACGTGCTCGACGACGAGCTCGACGACAAGCAGCGCGAAGCCGTCGACACCGGGCTGCGCAGCGGTGACATCGCGCTGATCTGGGGGCCACCGGGCACGGGCAAGACGCGGACATTGGTCGAGGTCGTTCGCCAGCGTGTCGCGCGTGGTGAGCGCGTTCTGTGCGCCGCACCGTCGAACACGGCCGTCGACAATCTCGGCGTTCGTCTCGCCGAGCTCGGCGTCAAGGCGATCCGGATCGGTCACCCGGCGCGCGTGTCCCCTGCCCTCGCGTCGCTCACGATCGACGCGCAGATCGCCCGCGACGGCGCCTACGATCTGGCGCGCGAGTGGCGCGACCGTGCCCGCGCGATCCGGAAGCAAGCGCAGGGCATCGACGCCGGCAAGGCGGGCAGCCGCGAAGCCTCGACGCAGCGACGAGCCGAGTCGCGGGCACTGTGGTCCGAGGCACGCGGTCTCGATCGTGATGCTGCACGCGAGATCGCAAATGCAGAGCGCACGATCGTCGATCGCGCGCAGGTCGTGCTCGCGACGTGTGTGGGGTGTGACCATCCGTTGCTCGGCGATCGCATCTTTGACTGCGTGATCGTCGACGAAGCGACGCAGGCGCCCGATCCATTGCTCCTGATCGCGCTGGGGCGGGCGAAGGTCGCCGTGCTCGCAGGGGATCCGCAGCAGCTCGGTCCTGTCGTGGTCGGTGGTTCGCAGGTGGATGCCGTCCTCGGCACGACCGTGTTCGAACGGCTCGTCGAGAGTGGGGCACAGAGCGTGATGCTCGAGCAGCAGCACCGCATGCACGAGGCAATCATGACGTTCCCGTCGCGCACGACCTACGAGGGGAAGCTACGCGCGGCCCCCACGGTCGCGACGCACACACTCGAGGATCTCGGCGTCGCGAGCGATCCCGCGCGTACGCGCCCCATTTGGCTGATCGACACCGCAGGCAAGGATTGGCTCGAACAACGCACGGACTTCGATCCGGGCGGATCGCTCAACAATCTGCCGGCGTTCTCGTTCGATCCGAGCACGTTCAACTCCGGCAATGCCGAGCGGGTCGCTGCGGAGGCGCGTCGCCTGCTGTCGCGCGGTGTGCCGCCGACCGAGCTCGCCATCATCGCGGCATACTCGGCCCAGGCCCGTCGGCTGCGAGATCTTCTGCGCGCTGAACGCGCGCTCGGGGTAGAGGTTGGCACCGTGGACGGTTTTCAAGGTCGTGAGAAAGAGGCGGTGATCGTCGACCTCGTTCGGAGCAACGATCACGGCGAGCTCGGCTTTCTCTCGAACACCCGC
>JAYVWH010000249.1:0-3861 GCA_043786265.1 Kofleriaceae bacterium
TTGAACCAGGTGACGCTGAGCGTGAACCGCGGCGACTTCATCGCGCTGGTCGGTGCCAACGGCTCGGGCAAGACCACCTTGCTGCGCTTGTTGCACGGCATGCTGGCGCATGGCGGCAGCCGTGACGTGCTTGATGCTGCCAGGCAGGTCATGGTGTTCCAGAAGCCGTTCGTGTTGCGCTTGTCGGTCTGGCACAACCTGCTCATCGCGTTGTGGCTGGCACGCGTGCCACGGCATCAACGCAGCGAGCGCGCAGCGCAGGCCTTGCAGCGGGTGGGGCTGGCCGACCTGCGCGAGCGCCCGGCGCGTGCCTTGTCGGGCGGCCAGCAGCAGCGCCTGGCGCTGGCACGCGCATGGGCAGTGCGGCCGGGTATTTTGTTCCTCGACGAACCCACCGCCAACCTCGACCCGTCGGCGAAGAAAGAAGTCGAAGCGGTGCTCGCTGGCTTTGCGGCGCAGGGCATGACGCTGGTGATGAGCACCCACAACCTGGGTCAGGCCAAACGTCTGGCGTCGCGCGTGGTCTACCTCGACCAGGGTGAAATTCTGGTTGATGAACCGACCGACCTGTTCTTCGGTCAACACGCCGGCGGGCGGGCCGACTTGTTTCTCAAAGGGGAGTTGACATGGACTTTGGCTTGAGCCTGCCGACCTGTATCGGCGCAGTCGGCTTGATCGGCCATCAGGCCAGGTTCGGCGGCACGATTTTCAACCGGGTCATGTGGCGATAGAAGGTCGACCGGGGCATGTCCAGGTCACGCGCAGCCAGGGTCACGTGCCAGTGGTGGCATTTCAACGCGGCCAGCATGCGCTCGCGCAGCATCCGTGGCTCGACCGGCTCGGGCGCTTGCGGCGTTGGTGGAGGCGGGGGCGGCAGTGGGGTTTGTGGTGCTTGAGGCGTGTGCAGTGACGGTGCCGCAGTGTGTGGCAGCGAGGCCGCCTCGCCCGGGGCTTGCTCGACGAAGGCTGCGGGGAACGCGTGCAGCGAAAGCCGCTGCGTCTCGCTGATAGCGCAGGCGTAGCGCAGCACATGGCGCAGTTGCCGGATGTTGCCCGGCCACGGGTGGGCCTTCAGCAGTTCCATCGCCTCGCGCTCGATCTCCATCCAGGGCCTGCCGAGCGCCGCGCATTCGTCGCGCAGGACACGCATGATCACGTCGGCGATATCGTCGCGCTCGCGCAAGGCCGGCAGCCGGAACACGGCACCGCTGAGCCGGTAGTACAGATCTTCGCGAAAGCGGCCGGCGCGGACCAGTGCGTCCAGCGCCTGGTGGGTGGCGCAAACGACGTGCAGCCGCACCAGCGTCGGCTCGTCGGCACCGAGCGGCAACACCTCGCCCTCGGACAGCACGCGCAGCAGGCGGCTCTGCAGCAGCACGGGCATGTCGCCGATCTCGTCGAGGAACAGCGTGCCGCCATCGGCCTGGCTGAACAGGCCCGCGCGCGCCGTGCGGGCATCGGTGAACGCGCCTTTCTCGTGACCGAACAGCTCGCTCTCGATCAACGTCTCGGGAATCGCGGCGCAGTTCACTGCGATCATCGGCCCCTGTGCGCGCTTGCCCCGGCGATGGAGAGCCCGCGCAACCACCTCCTTACCGGTGCCGCTCTCACCGGTGATCATGACCGTGGCTTCGGAGCTCGCGAACTGATCGATCGAGGCGTACACGCGCCGCATCGCGTCGCTGCCGCCGATCAGATCGTCGAGCCCCTGCGAGGCAGCGACCGCGCGCCGCAGCGTCCGCACCTCGTCGTGGAGCCGGCGATGCTGTAGCGCGCGGGCCACCGCGATCGACAACGCGTCAGAATTGATCGGCTTGGTGATGAAGTCGTACGCCCCGACGCGGATCGCGCCAATCGCGGTCTCGAGCTTGTTGGACGCGGTCATCACGATCACCGGAAGCTCGGGATGATTTGCGACGACTCGCTCGCAGAGCTCGAAACCGGTCATCCCGGCCATCATCACGTCAGTCACGAGCACGTCGAACGAGGTGGTTACGAGCTGTTCCAGCGCCGCGTCCGCCGCGCCAAAGCATGTCGCGTTGTATCCGGCCGCCTCGAGCTGCAAGCACACCAGGCGCAGCAGATCAGGGTCGTCATCGACGACGGCAACGAGCGGGCGTGGATCTGCCGTCATCGTTATGCGGTTACTACGGCGAGGAGATGATCGGTGTCGACCTGATCGCCGACGCTTACGTTCAGGGCCCGGACGGTACCAGCCTCGACGGCACGAACGGTGTGCTCCATCTTCATCGCCTCGAGAACGACGAGCGGCGTTCCCGCTTCGACGACTTGCTCGAGCGACACGAGCACCTTGACGACCTTGCCCGGCATCGGAGCGATCAGTCCGCCGGCGACGGCCTGGGACGCGTGCTCGGGGAACCGCGGCTCCTCGGTAAAGGCGAACGTCACGCCTTCAGACAGGACGTAGACGCGGCTGCCGGCGGTGATCACGCGCGCCTGCCGGCGATGTCCCCCCTGCTCGACAAACCACAGGCGATCGCCTTCGATCCCGAACCGCGAGACCTCCGTCGTCTTGCCACCGATCGCGAACGCGAAGCCTTCGCCCGCCGGCCGATAGCCGAGCTGGATGTCGTGATCGCCGAGCTTGTAGGTGACCTGCTGATCGGCGCTGCGCACATTGCGCCAGCCCGCCACCGACAATGCATCCGCGGTGCGGCGCGTGGCAATGCCCGCGAGCGTGGCAGCGACTGCAGCGACGCGCACGCGGTCGAGACCTGGCATCCGGGCGGCGAGCTCCCCGGCATGCGTATCGAGGAAGTGGGTGTCGATCTCTCCGGCGAGAAAGCTGGGGTGCGCGAGGATGCGCGACAGCAGCTCGCGATTGGTGACGAGCCCCGGCACCCACGTCTCGTCGAGTGCGCGACGGAGGACTTGCGCTGCCTCGCGCCGCGACGGCGCGTGCGCGATCAGCTTGCCGAGCATCGAATCGTAGTGGATGCCGATCTCGCTACCGGCGATCACGCCCACGTCCGCGCGAACCGTCGGCGGGACATCGACCGCGAGCAGCGTCCCCGTGGTCGGTAGATGGTCGCGCTCGGGATCTTCGGCGCACAGGCGGACCTCGATCGCCCAGCCCTGCTGTGGCGGTGCGGCCGTGTACCCGAGTGGCTCGCCGCGCGCGATGCGGAGCTGCTCGCGCACGAGATCGAGGCCCGTCGTCAGCTCGGTGACGGGATGCTCGACCTGGAGTCTGGTATTGACCTCGAGGAAGTAGAACTGCCCTGCCGGATCCGCGATGAACTCGACGGTGCCCGCGCCGACATATCCGGCGGCCTTGCCGAGTGCGACCGCGGCTTCCCCCATCGCTGCGCGACGCTGCGGATCGAGGGCCGGCGATGGCGCCTCCTCGATGATCTTCTGGTGGCGGCGCTGCACCGAGCACTCGCGCTCCCACAGGTGCACGACGTTGCCGTGCATGTCCCCGAGGATCTGGATCTCGATGTGTCGTGGTCGCTCGATATATTTCTCGAGCAGCAGCGTGTCGTCCCCGAAGGCCGACTTCGCTTCCCCGCGTGCGCGCTCGATCGCTTCAGCGAGATCGCCCGAGCTGCGAACGATGCGCATGCCCTTGCCGCCGCCTCCAGCGGACGCCTTGACGATGAGCGGATAGCCGATGCCAGCGGCCTCCGTGATCAACGCGCCCTGATCATCACCGTGATAGCCCGGCACGACGGGAACGCCGGCCTTCTGTGCGACGCGCTTTGCGGCCTGCTTGCTACCGAGCCCGCGGATGACCTCCGCCGGTGGACCGATGAACACGAGGCCCGCCTCGGTGACAGCCTCGGCGAACGCGGCGTTCTCGGCGAGGAAGCCGTAGCCGGGATGCACCGCATCGGCGCC
>JAYVWH010000250.1:0-1887 GCA_043786265.1 Kofleriaceae bacterium
CCTTCGCCTCGAACACGCCCGGCGACGTCCAGCCCACCTGCCCTGCGACGTGCAGCGCACGCCCACGCCCGATGCGCCCGTTGGTGTAACCCTTCGGAACGGGCCAGCTCTCGACGACAACGACCTCGGTACTCATTTCAGGATCGCTCCTCCATCGATCACGATGGTCTGACCGTGGATGCCACGCGCCCCGTCGGCACACAGCATGAGCGCTGCGTGCGCGACCTCTTCGGGCTCGATCATTCGCTTCTGGGGGCTCATCGACTCGAGTGACTTGCGTGCTTCGTCGACGGTCCGGTTCGTCTTCGCAGCGATCCGCGCGATCGCATCGTCCGCGAGCTTGGTGTGGACCCAGCCCGGACACAGCGCGTTGATCGTGACGCCCGTGCGCGCGAGATCGATCGCGAGCGCGCGCGTGAAGCCGACCATCGCGTGTTTCGCGGCACAGTACGCCGACGAGTAGCCATACCCCGACACGCCGGCATTGGATGCGATGTTGACGATGCGTCCCCACCCGGCCTTCGCCATTGCCGGCGCGAGCGCACGCACGAGGCGGAACGGTGCGGTCGCGTCAACCTCGAGGATGCGGTCCCACACCTCGTCGCTCGTCTTCTCGAGCGGCGCGCTCTCGGCGATGCCCGCGTTATTGACGAGGATATCGATGCGCCCGGGCAGCTCGCTGACGAGCTTGTCGGTGGCAGCGCGGTCGCCGACATCGCACACGATCGCGACCCCATCGATGGACCGCGCCACCTCGTCGAGGTCTACCTGGGTGCGGCCACACACGACGACTCGCGCGCCGGCACCCGCCAGTGCACGAGCGCACGCAGCGCCGATGCCGCGTCCGCCTCCGGTGACGAGCGCCAGCTTGCCGGCGAGGAGTTGCATGCCCCGGGCATATCACTAAACGCGACGGGTGATGTACCCGCCCATGTGCACCGATTCCACGCCGGGATTGCGATGCAGCGCGGCGAGCACCTGGGCTCGGAACGTCTCGAATAACTGGTGAGACCCGCCGTAAAACGGCTCCACCTTGCTCGGGGGCTCGACCAGCGCGGGTCGGGTCTCGACACGCACGAGCTTGTCATCGAGCCACGTGACCTCGACCGCCCACGGCACCTCGCCCTGAGCGCTGAGGCTCCAGGCGCGCGGCAGGGTCTCGAGCATCGTCGCAAACGTCTGGGGATCGACCGGCGCGGTCAGCCGGATGTCGAAGATCGGGCGGCCGCTGATCAGCCAATCGTCGTAGCCGATGATCGGAAAGCCATGACCGTGCACGCTTGCAGCGATCTTCTTCGCGTTGCGCTTGTTGCCGTTGATAGCGGCAAAGATGCCCGCCGTCGTTCCTGCGATGCCGCCGACGAGCAGGCCGATCGGTCCCGCCCAGCCCGCGCCGGTGGTAAGCCCGCCGAGCCCAAACCCGAGGACCGTCCCAGCGCCGTGCGGCGACGAACCGCTCGCGTACACGACTCGCTGCGCGTGATTCTTGAGCGCACGGGCCTCGTGCGGTAGATCCCGATCCGCGCCCGCGTAGACGAGCTCTTGCAGCGCTGGCGGTGCCGCTAGTGCCGCATCGCGGAACGCACCCATCGAGATCCCCGTGCCCTCCCCGCTCTCACCGCCCTCGCGGGTCTTCCCCGCGGCCAGCAGCGCCGGTAGCGCCGGCATCCGCTCGCGATCGCCCATCTGCATCCGCTGGATGCCTACATCGGCATGAAGCGGCGCCAGCAACTGGGCGTGTAGCTTGTGCAGAAGCTCGCGATCGCCGACGAGCACCGGATCCAGCTCGCCGCGCTTGGGCGGAAGCGCGCTGCGCCGGGTCACGAATCGAAACGTGCGCTCGCGGAGCCTGGTCACGCGAACCATGGGATCGACGGAGCGCGCGGA
>JAYVWH010000251.1:0-4441 GCA_043786265.1 Kofleriaceae bacterium
CCGCCCGGCGACCTCGCCAAGCTGCGCATCGGTATGGCGATCGCCGACGCCAAGTCGCTCGCGCCAGGCCCCGTCAGCGTCCGCGCCGGCATCGCCACCAAGTACGATGGTGTTCGCGAGTTCGTCGCGCTCGACGACAAGGCGGCGACCATCCGGTCGATCTACCTCAACGTCCCTGCGCACGCCGAAGACATCATCGCCGAGGCGTGGGGCGCACCTTCGGTCGTCACGTGGCCCGTGAACAAGCAGGTCAAGGTCTGGGCTGATCCGAGCACGGCGTGGCGCGCCACGCTGCGACCTGCGCTCGGTGTCAGCCAGGACCTCGTGTTCGACAATTACATCCCGGTCATCGCCGTGTTCGGCGATGCGCCCGACACGCTCGATGCGCTGCCGACGCCGGTGCTCGGCCGGCTCGTCGAGGACGTGAAGAAGGCCTACAAGGATCAGGTCTCGGTCGCAGGTCGCGATCTCGTGATCACGCTGCCGCCGACGGAGTGGGATCGCATGCCGACGAAGATCACACTCGAGTCCAATGGCGCACGCATTCGCGGCATCGAGCTGAGCGTGCCGTGGAAGCCGCACCCGGCGGCGCGCGAGCTGCTGCTCGATCTTTTCAAGGCGAAGTGGGGCTTGCCCGAGGAAATCGTCGAGGACAGCAAGCCGACGCTCGTGTTTCGCAAGGACGATCCGCGTGTCGAGATCCGCGAGGACCTCGAGCACGGTGCGTGGTCGGTCTCGATCCGTTGATCGATCGAGCAAGGTCCGGCTTTGCCGGAACGCGCAGCGCCGCCGAAGGCAGTGCGCAGTTGATCAGCCGCTGGTGATCGTGCCGCGCACGGACGCGACGACCTCGCGCAGCACATCGAGGAATGCTTGCGAGTCCTGACCTTTGCGGAACATCGGCCGGCCGGGCGCAGACGCGCCCGCGGTGGAGTCGTCCTGATCGGCTTCGGATAGAAACACGACCCGCTGGGCGAGGTGCCGCTTGTGCGACTGGATCCACTTGTAGAGGTCGAGTCCCGTGCCGTCGTGCATGTGCCAGTCGACGACGATCACGTCGAAGTCGCGGAACTCGCACAGTTCCATCGCGTTGCGCACGCTGTCGACCTGGCTCACGGCGTACCCGGCCTGGGTCAGCAGCTCCGCCATCACATGGAGCAGCAGCGGATCGTCGTCGGCCAGCAGTAGAGGGGGGCGGCCCGGGCCGCGGACGACGGGGACGCCGCGTGGCGGCGTACGAACGCGCCGGACGACGCCGGTCGCCACGCGAACGATCTCCTCGGTGGCAGCTAACGGGACCGCCAAGCAGCGCCCACCGACGGTGGCATCGAAATCGGCCGGAACGTCGTCGGCGATGAACACGAACCGGGACCGCAGGTCCGCCCGGTTCTTGAGCACCCACCGGTAGACCTCGCCACCGACCGGATGAGCGTCGTCCCAGGGCACGATGATGACCTCGACGGCCTTCTCCCCTTCGAGGGCCGCCTGCGCCCGGAACGCGTTGAGTGCGGTCACGACCTCGAAGCCGCTGGCCTCGAACCACCGCGTCAGGCTGTCGAGCACGCCGCCATCACCGTGGATGACCAAGGCGGTGAAACGACCCGACGGAGGCATCTGCGGGAATCATAGCGGTGATCGGTCTTCGTGGCGTTTGATTTGGTGTCATTCGCATCCTAGGCTTCCTGCAATATGCGACGGACTCTTCTGCTCGGTGTACTTGCCGGGCTTGCTGCCTGCTCTGGAGCGGGTAGCGACAAGCGGGTCGTGAAACCCGTGTCTCCTCCCCTGCCTGGGAACGACCCCAAGCTCGACCTCCCCGAAATCCCCGCAAAGATCGAGGTGTCGCAGAGCGGCCCGACGGAGGGCAACGCACCCGACAAGCGTTCCCCGATTCTGGACATCATCAGGGCGGAGAACGACCGCCAGATGGGCCTGCTGCAGAAGGCTCCCGAGCCGGCGTATTACCTCGCGTATCAGCTCGTCGAGCAACGCGTCGTCGGCCTCGAGGCCGAGGGCGGTGCGCTCGTCGGTGATAGCGACGACACCGCGCGGAACCTCGACGTCGAGGTGCGCGTGGGCTCACCCAAGCTCGACAACACGCGCGCGATCTCCGACGACAACAACGGCCTCAACTCGCCGATGACTCGTCGCGGGATCGTGCCGTTTGGCGAGGACAAGCAAGCGCTCGCGAGCTCGCTCTGGCTCGAGACCGACCGTCGCTATCACGAAGCGGTGAGCGCGCTCGGTTACGTCAAGCAGGACCAAGCGACGCTGACCAAGCGCACCAACGATCCCGATTTCTCGTCGGAGCCCGCCGAGGTCTACGTCGAGGCACCGGCGACGCTGACGTTCGACAAGGCGGCCTGGGTCGAGCGCTTGAAGAAGTGCTCGGCGAAGGCGCTCGCGCCCAAGGGCACCGCGACGCGCGGGACCTGCGGCGTCGTGTTCCAGCTCAACACCGCCTGGTACATCAACAGCGAGGGCAGCCAGATCCAGCTGTCGTGGACGAACGCGCAGCTGTCGGTCTCCGTCGGTGTGAAGGCCGACGACGGCGAGAATCTGTCGCGCCTCGAGCAGCGGTTCGGGCGCACGCCCGCGGACCTGCCGCCCGACAGCGAAGTCGACAAGATGATCAAAGAGGTCACCACCGACCTCGACGCGCTCCACGAGGCACCGCTCGCCGAGCCGTACGTGGGACCGGCGATCCTGCAAGGCCGCGCGTCCGGCGTGTTCTTCCACGAAGTGTTCGGCCATCGCATCGAAGGCCACCGGCAAAAGGACACGACGAGCGGCCGCACGTTCGCGAGCTATGTCGGCAAGGACATCGCACCCGATTGGCTGTCGGTCTACGACAACCCGCAGCTGGTCACGCTCAACGGGATCCAGCTAAACGGCTTCTACCGCTACGACGATGAAGGCGTGCGCTCGCAGAAGGTCCCGCTTGTCGAACGCGGCAAGCTCGTCGGATTCCTGATGGGGCGCAACCCGATCCCGGGGTTTGGTCACTCAAACGGCCACGGGCGTCACTCCCCGGGCCTGCCACCGGTCGCGCGCCAGGGCAATCTCGTCGTCGAGGCGTCACGTAGCGTCCCGTACACCGACCTCGAGAAGATGCTGCTCGAGGAGGTCAAAAAGCAGAAGCGTCCTTACGGCATGGTCTTCACTGACATCAGCGGTGGCTTCACGAACACCTCGGCGTTCGCGCCGCAGGCCTTCAAGGTCAACCCGGTGATGGCGTACCGGATCTATCCCGATGGCAAGAAGGAGCTCGTCCGCGGCATCGACATCAGCGGTACCCCGCTCGTCGCGCTCCAGTCGATCCGCGCCGCGAGCCGCGAGATCGAAACGTTCAACGGTGTCTGCGGTGCAGAGAGCGGCTGGGTACCGGTGTCCGCGTCGGCGCCGAGCCTCTTGATCGAGCGCCTCGAGGTCGAGAAGGGCTTCATTCCGCCCGATCGACCGCCGCTGCTCGACCCGCCAAGCTCGATTCGCCAGGAGGCCCCGTGAAGACTCGAACTATCATCGCGCTCGTCGCGTTCGTCTCGTCGTCGCAAGCGATCGCGAAGAAGGCACCCGAGCAGCTCGGTCCACCGTCGAAAGCGGTCACCGAGGACATCGTCGACGCGGTCGCCGAAGAGATGAACCGCGCGATGAGCCGGCTCGAGATCCCGGGCGCACCGAAGCCGTACAGCATCTCGTACAAGATCACCGAGGTCGACGTGAACGACGTCTCGGCGTCGAACGGCGCGACGACGTCGCGGCGCAACCGCCACTTCGTCAACCTCGAAGCGCGCGTGCGCGTCGGCAACGCGAATCTCGACAACTCGAACTTCGTCGTTCCCGACGGCAGCGAGTACGACGGCACCGCCACACAGAACCTCCCGCTCGAAGCGACGCCGCGGATCGCTCGTCGCGCGGCGTGGCTCGTCACCGATCAGGCCTACAAGGAGGCGCTGATCCAGCTCAACGCCAAGCTCGAGGCACGCCGCGCGGGTGGTGCGCACGGAGCGGCCGGTGTTCCGGCATGGACCGACACGAAGAAGGTCGTCAGCGAGGAGGCCGTGCTCGTCGCGCCGCTCGAGACACTCGACGAGCTCGAAGCCCGTGCGAAGCAGCTTTCGAGCGTGTTCCGCGATCAGCCCGACCTGCGCGATTCGCACGTCGCGCTGACGAGCTACCTCGAGCGCCGCTGGTACCTGACGACAGAAGGCACGAGCGTTACAGATACGCGCCGCGCGAGTGGCATCGTGATCGCGGTCAGTGGCCAGGCGCCCGACGGCCAGCTGCTCGGCAACTACTTCCTGCGCTACGGCCACACCGCAAAAGATCTGCCGAGCGACAAGGAGCTCGGCGAGGAGAGCAAGCGGCTCACTCAGTCGATCACGGATCTGGAGAAGGCCCCCGTGATCGATCGTTACAGCGGCCCCGTGCTGTTCGAGGG
>JAYVWH010000252.1:0-3877 GCA_043786265.1 Kofleriaceae bacterium
CGGTTTACCCACGTAAGTTCAGCAACTTGCAGCGCTCGAGCTGTCCGAAACCGTCAAAGGCTCGACGCACAGGTCAGGGCGCGTCGGGATCGGGCGTCAGCACGAGTCGCGCGACTCATCGGCGTCCGATCGCCGGCGGGTTGTAGCGCTCGTACGCAGTCTGGTCGGCCGTGCCGCCGGCGAACAGCACGGTGCCGTCGCATAGCAACGTCGCCTGGTGGCCCGCGCGTGGTTGGGTGAGCCGATCGGTCGCGACGATATCCACCGTGCCGTCGAGCGGATCGAGGCGCGCGATGAACGCGCTCGTCGTCGGCGCACCGCCGGGAGCGAGGCGACCACCCGCGAGCAACACCCGGCCGTCGGGCAGCACCGTTGCGCTCGCATCGATGCGACCCGCATTCGGAGGCAGCGTACCGACGGCGACAAAGCCGGCATCGAGCGAGAACAGCTCGACGGTGTCGATCGGCTGGTTCGCCGAATCAACGCCACCGAGGACGAGCACGCTGCCATCGGGGAGCGGTACCGCAACGTGACGCGAGCGGGGCACCACCATATTACGCGCGAACGTCGGCGAAAAATCCTCGCTCAGAGGCTTGTAGAGCTCGGCAGTTGCGACCGGTGCGCCATTATTGTCGAGCCCACCGGCGATCAATAACGGCGCTCCGATGTCATCGGCAAGACGCGTCGCCGTGTGGCCTTGGCGCGGGTGGGCGAGCTCCGCGCGCAGCGGGCGCACGTTGACGATGCCGCTGGTGACCGCGACCTCGGACACGACGCCGGAGGCCGGGCCACCGGGCACCCGGCCACCGATGACGACAACGCGCCCGTCGCTGAGCGTGCTCGCGGTGAGACCGATGCGCGCCATCGTCGGCTCGAAGAACATCTCGTACTGGCGATCGGTCGTGCTCTTGGCCTCGAGGACTTCGACGAACTCGGCGCCCTTCCCCGTCGCCGGATCGAGACCGCCGATCACGACGACGTGGGCATCGGTGACCTCACCGAGCGTGGCGATCGCCGAGCCGATGCGCGGCACGATGTCGTGCAGCGTCTCGTACTCGCCGGTGCTCGGATCGAAGCGCTCGACCTGCTCGATCGAATCGGCGGGATCATTTGGGTTCGTGCCGCCGATGAGGATTCCCGACCCATCGTTGTACGTCAGCGCGACTCCGCCTTCGCGTGCGAGCGGACGCAGCGACATCCCGCCGAACTTGACGAGGCGCGAGAAGAAGATATGTGGGTCGGGCAGCCCACCGCTGCTGCTCATCGCGAACGGGCACGTGCGGCCGTAGGCCACCTCGCTCGTTCCGACGCGACCGGTCATGTGGAACACGAGATCGTCGGCGTACGGAACGTTCGGGATCTCGATCGCCTCGCCGCGCGAGAACGTCGCCGAAATGAGATCTAGCTCCGCGCCCTCGTGTGCAACCGACACGGTGATCGAATCGAGCGGGAACGCGGACGCGGTGTCATTGGTCGGCAGCTCGACGACCGGCGCGAACACCGGGGCTGAACCGGTGCAGCCGGCGGCAAGCGCGAGTGCGAGGACGCGCTTCACCATGGCGGCAACGTGTCCCCGGTCGGCCACATCGGCCGCGCCGTCGGATTGCTCGTCCCCGCATCGTTGGCGAGGAACGCGGTGACCGGAATCAGAATCACGGCCGCGAGGGCCGCACCGCCGATCGCCCACACGACCTTCGAGTCGTACCAGCGCTTGTCGGGTGGCGGCGCGAGCAGCGACTGCAGGCCTTCTGCGACCGGCGCGAGATCGCCATTGACCTTGATCGTCTTGCGGTCGCGCTCGCGCCCGTCGAGACCGACGAGCCGCGCCGTCGCAACACCCGCGCGGACCTCGACGGCGACGAATGCTCGAGCACCCGCGGTGCGCGCCTGCACGAGCAGGTCGGTGTCATTGGGCGGCAGGTAGGGACGCGGCTCGATCGGCAATCTCACGTCGGCGGTCAGCTCGATGCGGAAGCCCTCCGGCTGACGGTCCGCGCATCGCGTGCTCACCCAGTGTGGGCCTACGACGAGATCGACCGGGCCCGGCGCAGGTCGTCCGTCGACGTTGGTCGCGCAGCCGTCGGGCGCCTGCACGGTCAGCTTGGCCCGCGCCTTGATATTGACGGTCTCGCGCGCCCGTTCGAAGTCGGTGCGGACCTTTGGCGGGAACCGGCCGGGGTCGAGCTCGCGCGTCGGATCGATCGTGTTTGCCGCGACCAGCTCTTCCCAGCCGTTCGTCGAGTCGCCTTGCTGCGCCCGCACGAGCGCGCGGTAGAGAAACAGGTCTGACAGCTGCGCCTGGGTCAGGCCGTCGGCGCCGGTGCGGTCCGTCTCTGAACGCGCCCGCTCGAAGGCCTGCCACGCAACGTCGAACTTCAGCTCGTCGAACGCCTTCACGCCCGCCTCGATGAGCTGCGCGGTCTGGGCCGCTCCAGCCGGCTTGGGCGAGGTGTCGATCATCGCGGCCCCGGCCCGCTTGGCCGCCGCCTCGAGCGGGGTCGTGCGCATGCCCGGGGCCCAAACGACCACGAGGTCGGCGGTCGGTGCTGCGGCGGCTGGCCCTGCGACCACCCCCAGCACGACGAGCGAGAGCCCTATGTTACGCACCCGATAACGAGTTTCGGTCGGTTCGGGAGGTTTCGCAACCTGCAGGCTATACTGGTGATATGAGCCGTGCGCTGGGTCGCTACGAGCTCCTCCGCCCGCTTGCGCGCGGCGGCATGGGCGAGGTGTACCTGGCGCGCCGGCGTGCGGCGGGCGTGGAGAAATGGTTGGTCGTCAAACGGATGCGCCCCGAGCGTGCGGGCGATTCCCGGTTCCTCGACCTGTTCATGCGCGAAGCGCGCCTGACGATGAGTCTCACGCACCAGAACATTGTCCCGGTGTTCGACTTCGGCCGTATCGACGACCAGGTGTTTCTGGCGATGGAGCGCGTCGAGGGCAAGGACCTCGGCTCGAGCCTGACCCGGTCGGGTACCGGATTGCCGGCGCTGATCGCCGCCTTCATCGCCGGCGAATGCCTGCAGGCGCTCGACTACGCCCACGGTCGCAAAGGCCCCGACGGCGCCGGGCTCGGTATCGTTCATCGCGACGTCACGCCACGCAACGTGCTGCTGTCGTGGGCCGGCGAGGTCAAGCTGACAGACTTCGGTATCGCCGTGCTCGCCGGCGATGCGACGAGCAAGGCGACGGGCACGCCCGCGTACATGGCCCCGGAGCAGGCCCGCGGCGAGGCTCTCGATGTGCGCGCCGATATCTATGCCGTCGGCCTCGTGCTGCGCGAAGCACTCACCGGTCAGCGTGGACGGCGCGGCAGCGAGCGCGACACCGTGCTCGATCTCGCGAAGAAGGGCGAGCTCGAGCCGTGGCCCGACGGAGGAATCGCAAGGGCCGGCTCTGCCGGACCGCGCAGCGGCGCCGAAGGCGGCGCGCAGTCGATCGACGCGAAGCTGAAGGTGATCGCGGATCGCGCGACATCGGCCGACGCGAGCGGCCGCTATCCCGACGCGCGCTCGATGCTAGAGGAGCTCGATCGCTACATCGTCGCCGACCGCGCTGCGAATCAGGGCGATGCGCCGGCGCGCCAGCTCGCGGCGTGGCTGGCGGAGACCTGGAAGGGTGCGCGCGAGGAAGAAGACAACATCGACGCACGCATCGACGCCGACGTGCTCGTCAGCTTCCTCGACGACGGCGCGCTCGACATGATGGGAACCGGGACGCAGCGTTCGGCGCTCGCGACCGCGGCGGACCAGACGGCGCTGCCCGGTCCACTGCCGAAGAACGATGCCGCGAAGCTCGAAAGCGCGGCGCCCACGCCCGTCAACGAGCCGCTGCAGACCGAGCGCGTGGTCGTCGCCGAGCCGCGCAAGCGCAACAC